>DASZQC010000154.1:0-5381 GCA_035549815.1 Dongiaceae bacterium | reverse complement strand
GGCAATTCCGGATCCGGGTCTTACGGCCGGCTGGCGGAATTCAAGGCGACGGTGCTGAATGACCTCGTCGCGTCGAAATCCATAAGGAACGTGATCGAGTTCGGTTGCGGCGACGGCGCGCAACTTGGCCTCGCGAGATATCCACATTATGTGGGCGTGGACGTATCGCCTGCGAGCGTCGCCGCCTGCGCGGCACGTTTCGCCGGCGATGCAAGCAAGGTGTTCATGACGCTGGAGACCTTCCGGCGACAGCGACCGAAGGCCGAGCTCGGATTGTCGTTGGATGTCATCTATCACCTCGTTGAGGACGAAGTCTTCGATGACTATATGCGCAACCTGTTCAACGCCGCCGAACGCCTCGTGGCGATCTATTCCAGCAATTCCACGGAGATCGGAAGTCCTGCCCCGCATGTCCGGCATCGCAGGTTCACAGGCTGGATCGAACGCGAAGCGCCTGAATGGCGCCTCGTCGCCACGCACAAGAACCCATATCCGTTCAAATGGTGGGACAGGAAAAATACGTCCTTCTGTGACTTGTTTACGTTTGAGCGTCAGCAGGGCGGCACGCGTACGGATTGAGCCGCGACCTGGACGATCGTTCCGGACTGGACAAGTGAGAAGTTGGTGCCGTAGGAGGGATTTGAACCCCCGACCACCCGCTTACGAAGCGGATGCTCTACCACTGAGCTACTACGGCGACCCTGGTGCGGCTATGCCGCAAATTGTCAGGCCGGTTTTGCCAAATGGTTAACCAGCCCGGAAAAGCGGGCGGACACTAATTCACGCGCCGGGCGGCGTCAACCGAGGCGCCGATCGGCGCCGGCTCGGCGGTTTCCCGCACGGCCGTGGCACTCGGCACCGGCTGGACGATCGGGCTGCCATGGGGAATCGGGCCGTGGGGAATCGGGCTGGGCGGCGGGGCGACCGAGGTGGCGGCATGGGCCGCGAGCGGGGGCGCCGGCGGCAGAGTGCTGGCGGTCAGGAAGGCGGCGGCGGGCGCGGGTTCGGCCGCCTCCAGCAGCAGTCCGCCATCGCCGCGCGCGCTCACGGAACCGGCACGCCAGACCAGCGAATCGATCGCGTCGCAATGCGGGCAGGTCAATTGCCAGCCCGCCGTCTCCGGCCCGCCGGCGCCCGGCGTGCCGCAGGCATTGCAGACCCAGTCGGCATTGCCGCGGGCGCGCGCCGCCATGTCCAGCCATTGCCGCTCGCCGCTGCTGCCGGCGCCATGCTCGCCGGCTTCCAGCCGCGCCATGCGCCGGCAAGTGTCGGCGGTCGGCTCGCCACCCCCGAGTTCGCTTGGGCCGGATTCCGCGCGCTCCAGTTCGAGCAGCCGCTCCAGATGCCGTCGCGCCTCGCCCCACAGCTTCGCCGTCAGCGCCGCATCGGCGGCGATGCGGTGGCTCTCCGCATGATCCGGGTTCTGCTTCACCAGGCGCTGCACGCGCTGGGCGCGGTCCAAGGGCGAGTCGCCGCCGACGGCCTCGAGATAAAGCCGCCCCAGCGCCACGTGCGGATGGTCGTCCCAGACCTGCTCCACCAGCTTTGCCGCCTCGCGCGCCTTGCCCTGGCGCAGCAGCGCGCGGCCGAGCGCCAGCCGCGCCGGCACGAAATCGCCGGCCAGCTTCAGCCCTTCGCGCGCCAAGGCCAGCGCCTTGGCGGTCGCCTGCGCATCGCTCGGCTCGGACAGGATGCGGCGCGCCTGCTCGGTCAGCAGGGCTGCGCGGCGGCGCTGCGCCTCCTTCGGTGACAGGCCGCCGGCGCGGGTCAGATTGTTGAGGCTGTCCTTGGCGAGGTCGAGCTTGCCCGCTTTCACCTGCAGGCGATGCGCCGTCTCCGCCGCCCAGGCCGCCTGCGGCGCCACCGCCATGGCCTTCTCCGCGTGGCTCAGGGCGGCGTGCTCGTCGCCGCGCTTCAAGGCGCCGGTGGCCAGCCCACGCAGGCCCAGCAATGCCGTCTCCGGCGATTGCGTCAGGTGCGCGAAGTAACGCTCGGCGCTGTTCTCGTCGCCGGCCAATTGCGCCGCCTGCGCCGCCAACAGCAACGTCAAGGGCGGCTCGCCCAAAAGGTCATGCGCGATCTTTGCCTGGCGCCGCGCCTCGCCCGCATCGCCGGCCGCGACCGCGGTCAGGCCGCGGGTCAAGGCACGATAGCCCTTGGCCTTGCGCGCATTGCTGCGCGCGGTGGAGAAGCTGCGCGGCGAGCGCAGGATGACGCCCAGCAGCCACCACAGGAACTGCAGCACCAGATAGACGACGACGATCAGGAACACCGCCGCGCCGACATGCATGTCCAGGCGATAGCCCAGCCATTGCAAGGTCACGCCGCCCGGGTTGTAGGCGAAATACAGCGCCGACCCAACCAGGATGACCAGCAGCGGCAGATAGAGCAGCAGGACGCGGGAGAGCTTCACGGATTCATTCCCCCGCTTGCGGCGCCAGCTCGCGCGTGGAGATGTCGGCCAGTTGCGCCGCCGCCTGTTCCACGGTCAACCGCGCCTCGGCCAGCGCGATCCACTCGGCGGACGTCTCGGCGGCAAGGCCGGTCAGGCCCTTCAGTTCGGCGACCGCGCCGCTCAGATCGCCTTCGCCCACTTTCGCCTCGGCGCGCGCCAGGCGCGGCAAGGTGCCTTCGCCCTCCACGTCCGGCCCGACGGGGCGCAGGGTGAAGACCTCGGACAGTGCATGCACGGTGCCGTGCCACAGGCGCTTGTACCAGGGATCGTCAGCCACTTCGGTGGCAAGCTCCGCCTCGCCGGCGCGGGCGATCTCCGTCGCCGGCAGCGAGGCCGCGAGCTGCGACAGGGTCGGCACGCCGGACTCCGCGAATGGCGCCAATTCGTCGACGATCGGCTTCAGGCGCGGGCGCGCCGCGTCATCGGTCTGGGTCAGGTCGTTGAGGGCGGACAGTTCCGGCGTGAAGCTCTTGTCGGAGGCGAGGGCGCTGCGCAACTCGCCGATGGCGACGATGAGGGCGGCGGCGCGCTGCTGCTCCACGCCCTTGGGCAGATTGGCGACCTGGTCGCTCAGCGCGGAAAGCTTCGGCTCCAGCTCCTGCACCTTGGCGTCGAGCGCTTCCATCGCCTCCAGGCGCTGGTTCAGCATCGCGATCTGGTCGCGCAGGGTCTGGTTCTCGCTGGTCAGCGCGCCGATGCGCGGATCATCGACGGGTGCCGCCGGTGTTGCGGGCGCCGCGCCCTGATTGGCGGAAAGCTCGCCGAGCTTCGCGCTGGTCTCACCGAGCGAGGTTTCAAGCTGCGCGATGCGATTCTCCAGCGGCGTCAGATCGACGTTCGGCATCTCGGCCAAAGTGCCCGAGCTGGACGTGTTGCTGGAGGCGGCCCCCTTCAGCGATTCGACCTCGCTCTTCAGCGCCGCCAGTTCCTGCTGCGTGTTTTTGATCTCGGTGGTCAGCGGATCGATGGCCGCGGCGATCGCCTCGTTCATGGCGCCGGAATCGACCGCCGCCTGCACCTGTTCGGACAGGGCTTGCACATCGCCCTGCAAGGCGGTGAGGCGATCGTCGGTGACGGGGGCCGAGACCTGGCGCAGGCCCAGCAGGTTGTTGACGGATGGTTGCCAGAAGGGCGCGCTGACCACGACCAGAGCGGCGGCGATCAGGCTCAACGCGATATAGAACAGGATCGATCCACCGCCGCGGCGGCGCGGGGCCGGCGGCGGCGCCTCGGCGGCCGGCGCTGGCTCGACCGTTTCGTCCGTATTCGTGCTGGCGGCGGTGTCGGCCTCGCGCGGGGAATTGTCGGCCATTGCCGCTCCTTTCTGGGCTGCACTTTTGCCGGCAACCTTGGTTCCAGCAGCATCCACCAGCGCCAGCATGGATGGCAAGTCCGGCCGCTCGGCGATCTCCACGCCGCTCCAGCCCAAAGTGTCGATTTCCCGCGCCACCGCCGCGCTGAGGCACAAGGCCTCGATGCCGCCCAGGCTTGGCGAACCAGCCGCGCGCCACAGATCGGCAAAGGTGCGCGCCGTGCGCGGCGAGAACAAAAGGACTGCGTCAATTCCGCCCAGGGTCAGATTGGCGCGGGTCTCGGTCGACAAGGCGGTGGCGATCTTGGCGTCGTAAAGCTGGGCGCGGCGCACCTGATAGCCGAGCGCCTCCAGCCGGGATTTGAGATCCCCGGCGGTGACCGTGCCAGCGGCGTGATACAGAATGCCATCTTCCGGCTTCAGCCGGTCGACCACCAGGGCGGCCAGCGCCTCGACATCGCCTTTGGCGCTCTCGACCTGCTCGAAGCCGGCGCGCCGTGCCGCCTCCGCCGATCCGTCACCGACGGCGAGGACGCGCAGGCTGCGCCGCGGGCTGGCGGCGGCAAAGGCCCGCACGCCGTTGGCGCTGGTGAAGAGCAGCGCCTGCACGCCCTGCAAATCGATCTCGACATGGTCGAACTGGGTGATCTCCAGCAGCGGCTCGATCAATACGTCGATGCCGCGCTCGGCCAGGGCATCGGCCAGCGGCTTGGCATCTTCGATGGGGCGGGTGATCAGGACGCGCATG
The DNA here is from genome assembly GCA_035549815.1 of Dongiaceae bacterium. Classification (GTDB taxonomy): domain Bacteria; phylum Pseudomonadota; class Alphaproteobacteria; order Dongiales; family Dongiaceae; genus Dongia_A. The sequence goes on along the minus strand of DASZQC010000154.1, from coordinate 866 downwards.
CGGGACATTATATAGACAGAGGCGGGTATATAGACAGGGGTGGGCGGAAAACAGCGACGGATTTAATGGCTGAATCAGCGCAGAAAGTCGGGGCCGGCCATCTCCGTTAATTGACGCCCGATCTCCGCGCCCAATTGCGCGGCGTCGGCGTCCGGGGCGCGCCCCTCGCGCCGATGAATGACGCTGCCGTCCGGCAAGGCGATCAACGCGCGCAGGTGGAGTTCGTTCCCCACCAGTTCGGAGTAAGCGGCGATCGGCGTGCGGCAGGACCCGTCCAGCACGGCAAGGCAGGCGCGCTCCGCCGTCACGCGCCGCTCCGTGAGGGAATGATGAATCGCGGCAAGGTAATCGTTCACGCGCCCATCGCCCTGCCGCGTCTCGATGCCGATGGCGCCTTGCGCCACGGCCGGCAGGATCTCGTCGGTGGAGAGAATGGCGCTGGCCGCCGCTTCCTTGCCCAGGCGTTTCAATCCGGCGAGCGCCAGCAAAGTGGCGACGGCATCGCCGCGCTGCACTTTGGCGATGCGCGTCTCCACATTGCCGCGCAGCGGCACGATGGCGATGTCGGGACGCAGCGCCTTCACTTGCGCCGCGCGGCGCAGCGACGCGCTGCCGACCACGGCATTCTGCGGCAGCGTGGCGATGGAGGTGCCGGCCCTCCCTAACTCAGACCGGACGATCAGCACGTCGCGCGCATCCTCGCGCTCTAGCAGGCAGGAGATTTCCAGGCCCTCGGGCAGCCGGAATGACATGTAGACCGTGACGAGGATGTCCTCGATGAAGTCGGCCGGCGTCCTCTCCCGTCGATGCCCCCAGGCGAAGACGGCCACTGCTGCGAGAGCCAGCAGCAACATGCTGATCACCGT
>DASZQC010000153.1:0-3016 GCA_035549815.1 Dongiaceae bacterium | reverse complement strand
TCCGGCGCGCTTCACCGGCCACGTACGCGCGCGCCTCGCCGGCGGCCGCATTCTGGAGGAGCGCCAGCCGCACCTGCGCGGGGGCGCCAGCGACCCGTTGAGCCGCGCCGAGCTTGAGGAAAAATTCGCCGCCAACGTTGCCCTCGGCGGCTGGCCGCCGGATCGCGCCGAAACCGCCCTGCGCTGCCTCGCCTCGCTCTGGGATGGCCCCGTCGATCTTTCGCCGCTGCGGGGGTAGCGCGCACCACCCTGTCATCCCGGCCGAGCGCAGCGAGAGCCGGGACGCAGGGACCGCCCGCTCTATTCCACCACCTGGTGCACCTCGATCACGTTGCCCTCCGGATCGTGGAAGAAGATCTGGTGCCAGCCGTTCATCGCCCAGGTGCCGTAATCGGAATAGGGAATGCCCTTCTCCTCCAGCCGCCGCTTGAATGCCGCGATGTCGTCGGTGCGGAAGGCGATGTGCCCGCGCTCCACCGGGTTCACCGCCTTGCCGGTGCGGAACAGCACGCCCATGTCTTTTTCCGCCAGGTGGAACTGCGTCGTCCCGTCGGTCACGAACGCCACGGCGCCCGGATAGCCGCCCCCCTGGTTGCGCCCTGCGGCAAGGCTGGGCTCCGGCGCGAGGTCGAGCACGTCGCGGTAGAACGCCTCCAGCTCCGGCACATCCTTGGAGACGAAGTTGACGTGGTGCAGCTTGAGTTTCATGGGCCGGGCGCTCCGCTTCTTGTTCGCTGCGCCAAGTCTAGGACGCGCGCGCGCGCATCCCAAGCGCCGCGTTTTCAAGGCGCGCCCGGGGGTCACCCGGCGAGGCTGAATATCGCCAGCCCGTGCCTACGGCTCGTAGCTTCTGAAAATGAAGCGCTTCACCAGCAGCCAGCCGCCGGCCAGCGCGCCGGCGACCATGATCGCCTCGCCCGCGCTGCTTGTGCTCCGGTCACCGGCAAGCGAATACACAAAGAAGCCGGCGATCAGGATGACCACGGCTACTCCAAACTGGACATTCCACATCGAGCCACCCTCGGCATTCGTCTTGAGTGCAGGTTTCAAATGTTCGCGATATGAGCAGATTGAGGCTTCCCGGCGTGCTGCCGGCGTTGGAGGCGGTTAGCTCTCCATCCTGTCGAAGACGAAGTGCTTCAGGAGAAGGACGGCGCAGGCCACTGCACCGCCCGCCATCAGAGCCTGGCCGATGGCGGTCACGGTGCGATCGATGAAAAGGGAATAGAGCAGGAAGCCGACGACGAGCAGCACCACCGCGATGATGAAATTCCAGTTCCAGCTTGTCATGAGATCCCCCCAGTCACTTTCGATCGGAGCGGATTTCTAGCACGGCAGCTCCGGATGCGCGAGGGCTGACCATCCGTCAACATCGTTTCCGGCCGGCGTGCGCGCCGTTCGCCCCGCGACCGTCGGCGCGCGGATACCGGCCGCGCGCATGTTGCCGCAGCCGCGCCGTCCGCCGGACTGCTGCCATGTTTTTGTCGTTTCGCTGCCGCGGGCACAACCGGATCCGGGGGGACAACGGGCATGCGATCACACCTGATGCTGGCCGTCGCGGCGGCGGCGATTTCACCGGCCGCGGCGCACGCAGGCAACTTCGACCGCGCGCTCCTGAAGCTGGCGCCGCAGGAGCGGGCCCATCAGGCCTGCGTCATCAAGGGGCTCGATGTGGTGCGCCGCGATCCGCGCCTGCGCCACGCCGACCGCATGAAAACCAGCATCCTGTCGCCCTCCACGCTGGAAGGCACGCTGCTCTCCGCCAAGGGCGGGGCGGTGCGCGCCAACCACCGCTGGTATGCGATCAAGTTCACCTGCCGGCTGTCGAACGATCTCCTGCACGCGACCTCCTTCTCCTTCGAGCTTGGGCAGGAGATTGCCCAGAACAAGTGGGAAACCTACGGCCTGTGGCGCTGAAGGGCCGCGCAGGCCGCGCCGCGGTGTGCTAGGGCTGAGGGCAACCTGAGAGCGGATACGCCCATGGACAGCCCACGCGAGCTTGCGGGCAAGGTCGCCATCGTCACCGGCGGCGGCCGCAACATCGGCCGCGCCATCGCCCTCGACCTCGCCGCCGGCGGGGCCGCCGTCGTGGTCAACGGCCGCAGCGACCGCGCTGCCGTCGACGCGGTGGTGAGCGAGATCGCGGCCGCGGGCGGCAAGGCGGCCGCCGTGATGGGCGACGTTACCGACGAGAGCGCGATGCAGCGCCTCGCCGCCGAGGCCGTCCGCCGGTTCGGTCGTCTCGACATCCTCATCAACAATGCGGCCGTGCGTCCCGAGACGCCGCTCGAAGCCATGTCGCTTGCGGACTGGCGCGAGGTGCTGGCGGTCATTCTCGACGGCGCGTTTCTCGGCGTGAAAGCCTGCCTTCCGCACCTTAAGCAGAGCGGGGCGGGCGCCATCATCAACATCGGCGGCGTCTCCGGCCACGTCGGCACCAGGCATCGCGCCCACGTCGTCACCGCCAAGGCCGGCTTGATCGGCCTCACCAAGGCGCTGGCGCACGATCTCGCCGGCGACCGCATCACCGCCAACTGCGTGGTGCCCGGCCTGATCGACACCGCGCGCGACCCCGCCGCGCCGCTGCCCCATCATCACACCGTCAGCAAGACTTTGGTCGGGCGACTCGGCACCGCGCAGGAGATCGCCGCCGCCGTCCGCTTTCTGGCCGGCCCCAGCGCGCGCTACATCACCGGCCAGACCCTGCACGTGAATGGCGGGATGTATCTGGGCTAGATCGCCCGCGTCGGCTCCCGATTTTCCCGCCGCCGCCTCGGCGCCGCCGGAAACTTATCCCCGCGTTTTGCTTCCGTGTTACAATGGGCTGCCGCCAGTAATGCTGAATATAAGACACGCATGTAGAACCAATATTAAGTAGAATTGTCACGACCCCTAAATATTTCATGTTGACAGCCTGGGTCTGATCCGCTATAAAAACGCTACAGTTCGACAATTGCGTCCGCGCCGCCGCCCAACAGGCGGCTTTTTTGTTGCCTGATCGGGCCAATCGCCGCCT
>DASZQC010000152.1:0-13947 GCA_035549815.1 Dongiaceae bacterium | reverse complement strand
GGACCTGGTTAAGCGGGGCGTGGTGCCGCAGGAGATGCTGGACAAGCTGCCGCCGGCGGACGCCTACGACAAGGCCCTGTTCCCGCCGCTGGAAGTGCAGGCCAAGGCGCGCGAGACCATCACCAAGCAATGGGACAGCGTCGTCGGCGCCAACATCCAGTAACGCCACGCCACTTCCTGTCCGGTCGGAATCGGGGCTTCGCAAGAGGCCCCGATTTCTTTTGGAAAAATTCGGAGCCGGCGCGTCTCGACGTGGCGCGTGGAACATCTTTCGCGCGGATGTTGTTGCCGATTTACCGTTGCAACCACCAGCACCTGGGAGAAGACCATGCCGACCGCGAAGAAGGCCGCCGCCAAGACTGATGCGCTCAAGCTGCTGAAGGCGGATCACGCCGAAGTTTCCGAGATGTTCGACAAGTACGAGAACGGCCGCCTGCCGAAGGCGCGCAAGGCGGCGCTGGCGCAGAAGATCTGCGCCGCGCTGACGGTCCATGCGCAGATCGAGGAAGAGATCTTCTACCCGGCCGCGCGCGAAGCCGGCGGCAAGGAAGTCGAAGACATGCTGAACGAGGCCGAGGTCGAGCATGGCTCGATCAAGGAACTGGTCGCCGCACTCGAGGCCGGTTCGCCGGAAGACGAGCTGTTCGACGCCCAGGTCAAGGTCGTCAGCGAGTGGGTGAAGCACCACGTCAAGGAAGAGGAAGGCGAGTTGTTCCCCAAGATCCGCAAGAGCGACATGGACCTGGAAGAAGTCGGCGAGCAGCTCGCGGCGCGCAAGACGGAACTGACGCGCGAGATGAAAGCGGCCGCCTAGAAAGTTCAGGCCCAGAATGATCCGGGGAGCGTGAGGGCAGACGCAACGGGAGCGCTGCGATGCGATTGCGACCTTACGGCTATGCCTGGATCACGCTGGGCCTGTTCGCCTTTTCCCTGATCGGCCATTGGCTGTTCGGCTGGTTCGCCTATGTCGACGAACAGAACCTGCATCACGGCTCCGTCCTGATCGCCGACTATGTCGTCGAGATGGCGCGCGACACGTTCGAGAACTGGCAGTCGGAATTCCTGCAACTGCTCTGGCAAGTCGGCGGCCTGGCGCTGTTCCTCTATGTCGGCTCGCCGCAATCGAAAGAGGGCGACGACCGCCACGAAGCGAAGCTGGATGCCATCCTGCGCCGCGTCGACCCGCAGGGCGCGGATCGGCTCATTCAACAGATCGACCGGGAATTCGAGCGCACGTGACGGGCTCGAAAATGATGGTGCCCCTGGCCGGACTCGAACCAGCACATCTTTTGGATACCTGATTTTGAGTCAGGCGCGTCTACCAATTCCGCCACAGGGGCTAGCCGTGGTGCCGCCTGCAATTGCTGAGCGGCGGCAATTTTTTCGCGACCGCGCAAAGCGGCGCCGGAAACGCGCGGCATCATAGATAAGATTTAGCCAGTGGCAAGGCCGGCGCATAAGGGAATGTCTTGGCGCCGCAAGACCTTGCAGGCGGCCTCGCATTACACGCCAAAGATCGTGTTGCGTCGCACTAAAACGCGCGAAATTTGACCTGAATTGTTGGCACCTTCCAGGTTAAGAAATGATTTACCCCCGGCTGGTAGGCTAAACCTATCTTATTATTGTAATTGCGAGATTTGACGCCTATCGTGTTACCGAGGGCACGAGCGGTGGGAACTTAGGAACGTAAAGTGGCCCGTATTTCGCAGCGCGATGTGGAGCTTTTGGCGGCGGACCCGAATCCTGCCAATCGGCAGGCGGCCATGCTGCGCGTCGGCGAGCTCTATGGCAGCGAGCCCCTCACGCCCGCCGAGCGGCAGATCGCGCTCTCGATCATCCAGACCATCCTGCCCGAGGCCGAGCTGGAGATTCGCCGGCGGCTCTCGGAAACGCTGAAGTCTACACCGCATCTGGATCGCGCCTTGGCGCGGCGCCTGGCCGAGGATGTGCTGGATGTCGCGACGCCGATCCTGGTCCATTCCCTGGCGCTGAGCGACGAGGATTTGGTCCAGGTGATCCAGTCCTGCTCCATCGACCATGCGCGCGCCGTCGCCATGCGGCCGACGCTGAATGTCTCGGTCACCGATGCGCTGATCAATACCGACGACGAGATCGTCGTGCTGCGCGTCGCCGCCAACAACAACGCGCGCATCTCCGCCGGCGGGTTCCATCATGTGCTGGATCGCTTCGGCGACCATGCGCGCATCGCCGAGGCGGTCGGCAACCGTCCGGCCCTGCCGCTCGCCATCGTCGAGCGCCTGGCGACGCTGGTCACGGGACGCACGCTGGAGCGCCTGATCGGCCGCTATGCGGTGCCGGCGCATCGCGTCGGGCTGATCCTGCATCATTCGCGCGAGCATTTCCTGCTGCAATCCATCGCCGGCGAGCCGGCGGAGGAATTGCGCGCCTTTGCCCAGCGCCTGGAAGACAACCGCCTGCTGAGCCCGACCTTGGTGATGCGCGCCATGTCGATCGGGCAGTTCGGCTTCCTGCTGCAGGCCTTGTCGATCAAGGCCAACGTGCCGATCAGCAATGTGCGCAAGCTGATGGCCGACGAAGGCGGCCGCGGCCAGGCGGAATTGTTCGAGCATTGCGGGCTGGACAACATGTTCCGCGGGCTGTTCGTCGACCTCGCCTATGCGGCGCGCAATTTCCCCGCCACGCGCGACGGCAAGGCGCCGGTCGGCTGGCTGGAACTGGCGACGCCGATCCTGCGCAAGCGGGTGCAGAATTACGACCCGGACTGGTCGCTGGAACAGGTCGTCACCGAAGTCCTCATCGAGCTAGAGGAAGAGCGTGCGACGGGCCCTAGCGGGCTCCGCGCGGAGTTGCTGGCCGGCAAGATCGGCCGGTAACGGCGCGTCCATCTCCTGAAATCCCCGCCTTGTGAAGCCTCGGTTCCCGCCAGGAAACCGGGGTGGGAACCGGACCGCCTTGATTGTCCGATTCCCGCCATAAATCCGCCCTGCGACGCTCCTATCCGGATCACGGACAGGTTGCTTTCGAACGACGCGGACGATCTGGTAAACAGCGCCCATGAACACACCCGAGTCGAACACCCGAAGGGCCCCTGGGTCAGGTCGCGGCCGCTCGCGCCGCCGCGCCGCAGCCTGGTTCCTGGCTCGCTGGAGCCTGGTCGGGGCGATCTGGACCGGTTTCTTCGCGCTGCTGTTCCTCGCCTGGTGCGCCTATGACCTGCCCGGACCGGAGCGGCTCAACGAGCTGAAGCGCCGCCCCAGCGTCACCCTGCTGGCCGCCGACGGGTCGCTGATCGCGAGCTATGGCGATCTGTTCGGCGACAATGTGCGTCTGGCCGATCTGCCGCCCTACCTGCCGGCCGCGGTGCTGGCGACCGAGGATCGCCGCTTCTACGACCATTTCGGCCTGGATTTGCGCGGCATCGCGCGCGCGATCTATGTCAACGTGACGACCGGCGAATTGGTCCAGGGCGGCAGCACCATCACGCAGCAGGTGGCGAAGAACCTGTTCCTGACGCCAGAGCGCAGCCTGCACCGCAAGGGGCAGGAGATGCTGCTGGCGCTTTGGCTGGAGAAGAGCTTCACCAAGGACCAGATCCTGGAGCTCTATCTTAACCGCGTCTATTTCGGCGCCGGCACCTATGGCGTCGACGCGGCGGCGCGCAAATATTTCGGCCGCCCCGCGCGCGAGGTCAGCATTTTCGAAGCGGCGATGCTGGCCGGCATGCTGAAGGCCCCGTCGCGCTACAATCCGCTGAACGACAAGGAGCTGGCGAAAGCGCGCGGCCGCCTGGTCATCGCCAGCATGGTGGCGACCGGCCAACTGACCGAGGCGGAAGCGCAGGCCATCTCCGAAGCCTCCGCGCCCTCGGTCTCGACCCAGGCCAGCAACCAGATCGGCCAGCATTTCGCCGATTGGGTGATCGACCAGGTTTCTTCCTATGTCGGTTCGGCTGAGCAGGATCTGGTGGTGCAGACGACCCTGGACCCGGTCCTGCAGCGCGAAGCGGAAGCGACGCTGGCCAAGGTGCTGGCCGAACATGGCGGCGCGGTGAAGGCGAGCCAGGGCGCGCTTGTTTCGATGCGGCCCGACGGCGCGGTGCTGGCGATGGTGGGCGGTACCGATTATCGGGCGAGCCAGTTCAACCGCGCCACCCAGGCGCTGCGCCAGCCGGGCTCGGCCTTCAAGGCCTTCGTGTTCCTGGCGGCATTCGAGGCGGGCCTGACGCCCGACAGCGGCTTTGTCGACGGTCCGGTCCGCATCGGCAAATGGTCGCCCGGCAACTACCAGGACAAGTATTACGGCCAGGTGACCCTGCGCGAGGCCTTCGCCCGCTCGCTCAACAGCGTCGCGGTGCAGGTGTCCGAGCGTGTCGGGCGCAAGCATGTGGTGGAGACGGCGCAGAAGCTCGGCATCACCGAGCCGCTGGACGGCACGCCGGCCATCGCGCTGGGCGTCAGCGAGACGACTCTGCTGGAGATGACCGGCGCCTATGCCACCTTCGCCAATCTGGGCAACGGCGTGTGGCCGCGCGGCATCGAGCGCATCACCGCACGCGACGGCAGCGTGCTCTATGAGCGGCAGGGTGCCGGCCCCGGCGCCGTCGCCAGCGGCCAGGCGGTGGGCAAGATGCTGGATGTCATGGGCGCGACCGTCGATTGGGGGACGGCCAAGAAGGCGAAGCTCGACCGGCCGGTCTATGGCAAGACCGGCACCAGCCAGAACTTCCGCGACGCCTGGTTTATCGGTCTGAGCCGCGACGTGGTGACCGGTGTCTGGGTCGGCAACGACAACAACACGCCGATGGACAAAGTGACCGGCGGATCGTTGCCGGTGGCGATCTGGCACGATTTCATGGCCCAGGCGCTCCAAGGCACGCCGCCCGCCGACGTAAGACGGCCGCAGGCCGTCGCCGCAATCGCCAGCGCCACGCCGGTCGAGACCAACGATCCGGTCGGATCGTGGCTGTCCAACTTGTTCAGCGACGAGAACAATGCGGCCAAGAGCGGCAGCGGCGGCGTCAACAGCAGCAAGAAATCCGAACGCGACGCCGCCCGCGAGAAGGCGGGCCTGCCGAAGCTGCAGGGGAACAACAAGTAGCGGCGCCGTCCCGAGACTATGCGCCGTTGCTGCCACGCTCTGCCTCGTCATCCTGGCCTTGCGCCGGGATCCAGCCATCCGCCGCAAGAGCCGTTGAGACATCGCACGATTTCGCATCCGCCCATGCGGCAGCACGGTGGATCCCGGCGCTCGCAGAGCCTGTCCTTGGGCCGCGCAAAGCGCGGACCCGAGGGCTCGACCGGGATGACGGGTGAGTTAGTTGTCTACCGCCATTCAGCACTCTCCCCGTCATTGCCGGGCTTGACTCGGCAATCCAAGTTCGCGGCAGCGGCAGGCAGGAATTTGGATCACCGGGTCAAGCCCGGTGATGACGAACTGGGGAGTTGAAGAGAGACCGCGCCTTTAATTCTGCGCCGGGGCCTGGATCACTTCGGCGCCTTCGAACGGGATCTGCGCGGCCGGCCCTACCACGATGAAGCTGAGCTGGCCGGCGTCGAGCAGGCGCTTGGCGACGCGGCGCACATCGTCCGGCGTCACCGCGGCGATCTCTTTCTGCCGGCGCTCGACATAATCGATGCCGAGTCCTTCCATCTGCAGGCCGCGCAGGGCCTGGGCGGCGCTGCGGGTGCTGGTGAAGTTACGCGGATAGTAGCCCATCAAATAGGTCTTGGCGTCGGCCAGCTCCTGTTCCGTCGGGCCTTCCGCCGCCATGCGCGCCCATTCGTCGCGCACGATCTTGATCGCCTCCACCACCTTGCCCGGGTTGGTCTGGAATTGGCCGGCGATCAGCCCGCCCGCATCCATGGTCCACAGGTCGCTGCCGATGCCGTAGACCAGGCCGCGCTTGTCGCGCACCTCGTTCATCAGGCGCGCGGAGAAACCGCCGCCGCCCAGCACGTAATTCGCCAGGTAGGCGGGGAAGAAATCCGGGTTCTTGCGCACGATGCCGGGCTGCACGAACAGCACGGTCGCCTGGGGTGCCGCGAAATCCACCAGGCGCGACTTGCCGACATTGGTCGGCGTGAAAGGCGGCAGATCGGCGAGCGGCGCATCCTGCTTCAGCTTGCCGAAGGCGTGCTCCGCCCAGGCCTTGGCGCCGGCGGCGTCGATGTCGCCGACCAGCGCGACATGCAGGCGCGACCGCACGAAGCGCGTGGCGACGAAATCCTTCAAATCGGCGGCGGTCAGGGCCGACACCGTCTCGCGCGTGCCGTTGGCGGGGCGGCCATAGGGATGGCCCGCCATCACCAGCGCGTCCAACTGGCGGCCGGCGATCGTGTTGGGATCGCCCTCGCCCTGGGCGATCTCGATCAGCAGATGGTTGCGGATGCGCTCGACCGGCTCGTCGTCGAAGCGCGGCGCGGTCAAGGCGAGGCTCAGCAGGTTCGCCGCCGTGTCCTTGTCCTGGGTGAGAAACCGCAGGTCGCCGGTGAAATCGTCGGAGCTGGAGGAGAAGCGGAAATCGATGCCGAGATCGTTGAGCTGCTTCTGGAACTGCTCCGAGGTGATGTCGCCGGCGCCCTCGTCGAGCAGGCCGGAGGCGAGCTCCGCCAATCCTTCCTTGCCCGGCGGGTCATAGGCGGCCCCGCCTTTCACGCCGAAGGCGACGGAGACGATGGGGTTGGCGTGATCCTCCACCAGCCACAGCTCGATGCCGAGGTCGTTGGCGACATTCTGGATCTCCAGCGCCAGCGCCAGGCGCGGCACGAACAAGAGGCACAGCGCGACGAACGCGCCACGGATAACATTCCGCATCATTGGCTGGCCTCCTGCGCTGGCTTGGGCAGGAGGATGCCGGTCACCGAATTCTCCACCCGCAGCACCTGGCGCGCCGCCTGCATCACGTCGGCCTGGGTCACTTCATTGATCCGGTCCGGCCAGGCCTGCACGTCGGCCAGCTTGCGGCCCTTGCCCAGCGCCTCGGCGACGATGAAGGTCGGGCCGGAGACGCTGTCGCGCGCCTTGATCGCGGAAATCTCCAGCCGGTGCTTGGCATCGGCCACTTCCTGGTCGGTGACGCCGTCCTTCAGCAGCGCGGCGATCTGCTGGTCCAAGGCGGCTTCCAGCGCCGCCATGTCGCCGCCCTGGCGCGGCGTGCCGTAGAAAGTGAAGCTGTCGAGGTCGTAGGCGCCGCCGTCATAATCGGCGCCGACGCTGAGCGCGGTCTGCTTGCCGATGACCATGTCGCGATAAAGCCGGCCGGCCGAGCCGCCGCCCAGAATCTCCGCCAGCACGGCGAGGGCATAGGGCTCGTTGCCCGGCGTGGCGCTCGCCTCGTTGGTGCGATAGCTCGGTGCCAGGTAGCGCCGCAGCAGATAGGGCTGGCGCACGCGCTCATCCGACAAGGTCAGGCGCCGCGCCGCATTCGGCTCCGGCTCCTGCAAGCGTTCGCGCGGGGCGATGCCGTGCCGCGGCAGAGGGCCGAAATATTTCTCCGCCAGCGTTTTCACTTCGCTCGCCGTCACGTCGCCGCCGACCACCAGCACGGCGTTGTCCGGGGCGTAGAAGCGCTTGTAGAAGGTCAGCGCATCCTGGGTCGTATATTGCTCCATCTCGTGCCGCCAGCCGATCACCGGCAGGCGGTACGGGCTGTTCAGGAACTGCGCCGCGCTCATCGCCTCGCCCAGCTTGGCGCCCGGCTCGTTGTCGATGCGCTCCAGCCGCTCCTGCAGGATCACGTCGCGTTCCGGCAGCACGACCGGATCGGTCAGTTGCAGATTGACCATCCGGTCCGCCTCCATGCTCATCACCAGGCCGAGATGCTCCTTGGCGATCTCCTGGTGATAGATGGTGACGTCCTGGGTGGTGTAGGCATTGTCGCTGCCGCCGCGCTTGTCGATTTCCTTGCTGAGCTGCCCGGGCGCCAGCTTCTGGGTGCCCTTGAACATCAGGTGCTCGAGGAAATGCGCGATGCCGTTCTTGCCCGGCAATCCGTCCGCGGCGCCGGCCTTGTAGACCACCGCCTGCACCACCACCGGCGTCAGGTGATTGGGCAGCACGACGACCTGGAGGCCGTTGGCGAGGGTGAATTCCTCCGCCTCGAAAATGTCCGCCTGGGCGGGCGCCGCGAAAAGAAGGGCTGAAAAAACAAGACCCGGAAAGACAAGCCGCCAAAAATAGAGACCGGCGACCTTGGCCGCCGGTCTGAACGATGTCCGCATGATTTGCGCCTTAGAAGATGCCTTCGAGCATGCCGCGCTGCTTGCGCACGATGACCGGCGTGTCGCCTTCGGTCACCGGCTTGCCGAGCGCCGCATTCTCCTGCAGGCGCTTCTGTTCCGCGGCGGGGTCGACCACGTCGCCATAGGGCTCCGGATCGCGCCAGAACACCAGGGTGTCGGCCAGGGACTTGGAATCGGCCTCGTCCTCCGCCGTCTCGCTGTCCACCAACTGGCGGATGTTCGGATCGACGCCGGCGGCGCCGGCGCTTTGCAGCAGGGCGGACTCGCCGGAGGATTGCGCCGCCTCGGCCTCGCCTTCGCCAATGGGCGGAATCTGGTCGGGCTGCAGCGTATTGCCGGAATATTGGAACACCGCGTTTGCCGCCTGGTCTCGCGTGGTGCCCTCCTGCGGACGCGGCGCGCCGGGTGTCGGCGGGCGCAGGTTGTAGTCAGGCGGCATGGAGAGCGGCGCGCGCGAGACGACCCTGAACTCGTCCGGCGACTGCTTGGTCAGGCCAAGCTGTTCCTTCACGCTGCTGCAGCCGCCCGCCAGGACCGGCAGGGATAAGGCAAGCGCAGCGAGCAGGATCGATTTGCGGTGCATAAGCGGGATCTCCTCACAGGTCGAAACCCGGAGCCGAAGCGGCTGGAGGCGTTTTTACTCCGTTCCGCCGGCCCGGACAACCCACCCGGAAGGGGCGCTTAACCCCTTCATTAAAATGTGATTTCAGCCCCGGCCTCAGGTCTTGTCCGGGGCTGCGGCACGGCGCCGGCGCTCGCCGAACACCCCGTCATAGATGAGCAGCGCGACGCCCACGGTGATGGCGCTGTCGGCCAGGTTGAAGGCCGGCCAGGCCCATTCGCGCCAATAGAACAGCAGGAAGTCCATGACTGCGCCGATCCGCACCCGGTCGATCACGTTGCCGACCGCCCCACCGATGACCAGCGCCAGCCCGATGGCCGGCAGGCGGTCCGCCGTCTGCGACAGCCAGACCAGGAGGCCGAGCGCGATCAGGGCCGCCAGCGCGGCGAAGGCCCAGGGGCCGACCTCGTGGTCGGTGGCGAAGAGCGAAAAGCTGATCCCGGTATTGTAGCGCTCGACCAGGCTGAAGAAGGGCGCCACCGGGATCTCCGGCGCGTCGACCATCAGCCAGTTGAAGACGGCGAACTTGCTGAACTGGTCCAGCAGCACGACCAGCGCCGCCAGCCCCGACATGGCGAAGAACAATTTCGGCTCGGCGATCCGCATCTTCATCATCAGGTCCTTAGGCCGCGGCTTCGCCCACCACGTCGGTGCAGCGGTTGCACAGGCTGGGGTGGTCCTTGTGCGAGCCGACCTCCGGCAGGACCTGCCAGCAGCGCTCGCACTTCTCGCCTTCGGCCAGATTGACCTGCACCGCAACGCCCTCGACATCCGGAAGCGTGAAGGCGCCGCCGGGCGCCGCCGCGTCCGACAAGGTCACGCCGGAGGTGATGGCGATCTCGCTCAGGTCGAGGCCGTCCAGGATCTGCCGGCGCTCCGGGGAGAGATGTACGATCGGGTGGGCTTGCAGGCTGGCGCCGATCTTCTTGTCGGCGCGCGCCAATTCGAGGGCGCCGGTCACCACGCGGCGGATGTCGCGGAGCTTGTCCCACTTCGCCGCCAGTACATCGTCGCGCCATGCGGCCGGCGTCTCCGGATAGGTGCGCAGATGGATGCTGGCCTCGCCTTCCTTCCAGGGCCGAGCGCGCCAAGCCTCTTCCGTCGTGAAGGCCAGCACCGGCGCCAGCCACGCCGTCAGCCGCGTGAACAGCTCATGCAGCACGGTGCGCACGGAGCGGCGGCGCAGGCTGGTCGGCGCGTCGCAATAGAGCGAATCCTTGCGGATGTCGAAATAGAAGGCCGAGAGATCGACGGCGCAGAAATTGTGCAGCTCCATGTAGCAATCGTGGAGCTCGAAATTCTCCGCCGTGGCGCGCACCTGCGCGTCGAGCTGGCTCAGGCGATGCAGCACCCAGCGCTCCAGCTCCGGCATTTCCGACGGCTTCACCCGCTCGCGCTCGCTCCAGCCGTCGAGCGCGCCCAGGATATAGCGGAAGGAATTGCGCAGCCGCCGGTAATGGTCGGCCATGTTCTTCAGCATCTGCTCGCCGATGCGCTGGTCCTCGGCATAGTCGCAGCCGATGGCAACCCACAGGCGCAGGATGTCGGCGCCATACTGCTTCATCACGTCCTGCGGCGCGACCGTGTTGCCGAGGGACTTCGACATCTTGCGGCCCTGCTCGTCGAGCGTGAAGCCGTGCGTCACAACCGTCTTGTAGGGCGCCCGGCCGCGCGTGCCGCAGGATTCCAGCAGCGAGGAATGGAACCAGCCGCGATGCTGGTCCGAGCCTTCGAGATACACGTCCGCCGGCCAGGCGAGGTCCGCATCCTTGCGCGGCTCCAGGCAGAAAGCGTGGGTCGAGCCGGAATCAAACCAGACATCGACGATGTCCTTCACCTGCTCGAAATCGTCGGGATTGTATTCGTTGCCCAGGAACCGCGCCGGCGGCGAGGAATACCAGGCATCGGCGCCCTCGGCGCGGAATGCCTCGACGGTGCGCGCCAGCACCTTTTCGTCGCGCAGCACCTGGCCGGTCTTCTTGTTGACGAAGATGGCGATCGGCACGCCCCAGGCGCGCTGGCGCGAGATGCACCAGTCCGGTCGCTGCGCGATCATGGAATGCAGCCGCGTTTTGCCCTGGGCCGGGACGAAGCGGGTCTCGTCGATCGCCTTCAGCGCCACGTCGCGCAAGCCGTTGGTGGTCATCGAGATGAACCATTGCGGCGTGTTGCGGAAGATCAGTGGCGCCTTTGACCGCCAGGAATGCGGATAGGAATGCGTCAGCTTGCCGTGCTTCAGCAAGGCGCCGGCATCTTCCAGCGCTTCGATCACCGCCGGATTGGCGTCGCCCGCCTTGCCGCGGTGATTGAGCACCGCCTTGCCGGCGAACAGCGGGACGTGATCGTAATAGCGGCCGTCGGGACCGACGGTCTGCGGCATCTCGACGCCATTGGCAAGGCCCAGCTCATAGTCGTCGGTGCCGTGGCCCGGCGCGATATGGACGAAGCCGGTGCCGGCCTCGGTGGTGACGAAATCGCCCGGCCACACCTTGACGATGAAATCATAGCCTTTGCCGTGGAACGGATGGTGCGTCTCGGTGCCGACGAGGTCGGCACCCTTGCCGCGCCAGAAGACTTTCGAGCCGCTGATGCCGGTGTCGTTCTGGAACTGGGTCAGCAAAGCCTCGGCCACGATCAGCTTGTCGCCGACCTTGGTCTTGGCGCCCTCGACCGCCGCCTTCACCTCCAGCGCGACGTAATCGATGCCGGCACCCGTCGCCAGCGCGCGGTTGCCGGGGATGGTCCAGGGCGTGGTGGTCCAGATGACGACCGACGCCCCCACCAGATCCTTCACCGGCGAGGCGATGATCGGGAACTTGACCCAGATCGTGTCGGAGACATGGTCCTCGTACTCGATCTCCGCCTCGGCCAAGGCGGTCTTTTCCACCACCGACCACATGACCGGCTTGGAGCCGCGATAGAGGCCGCCATTCGTCACGAACTTGCCGATCTCGGCCGCGATCACCGCCTCCGCCTCGTAGGCCATGGTCAGGTACGGATTGTCCCAGTCGCCCTCGACGCCGAGGCGCTTGAATTCCTGGCGCTGCACGTCGATCCATTTCTGGGCGAACTCGCGGCACTGCTTGCGGAACTCGTTGATCGGCACCGCATCCTTGTCCTTGCCGGCCTTGCGGTACTCTTCCTCGATCTTCCATTCGATCGGCAGGCCGTGGCAGTCCCAACCCGGCACGTAGTTCGCGTCCTTGCCCAGCATCTGCTGCTGGCGGTTGATCACGTCCTTCAGGATCTTGTTGAGGGCGTGGCCGATATGGATGTTGCCGTTGGCGTAAGGCGGGCCATCGTGGAGAATGAACTTGGGCTTGCCCTTGGATTGCCGCCGCAATTCCTGGAACAGGTTCATCTCCGCCCATGATTTCAGGATCCCCGGCTCCTTGTTCGGCAGATCGCCGCGCATGGGGAAATCGGTCTTGGGCAGAAAAACGGTCGCCTTGTAATCCACGTAACCCTCGGTCTCTCTCGATCAGATCGTAAATTGGCCGGAGCCCAATGGCCCCGGCTTCGGCCCCTGATACTGGGCCAGGAACTGCCGCGCCTGGTCGCAATCGGCGGCGATCTGCGCCTTCAGCTCGTCCAGGCCGGGGAATTTCAGCTCGGGCCGCAGGAACTCAAGCATCGCGACCCGGAGGTGTCGACCATACAGGTCGCCGGAATAGTCGAACAAGTAGACTTCGAA
The DNA here is from genome assembly GCA_035549815.1 of Dongiaceae bacterium. Classification (GTDB taxonomy): domain Bacteria; phylum Pseudomonadota; class Alphaproteobacteria; order Dongiales; family Dongiaceae; genus Dongia_A. The sequence continues at coordinate 1,409 of DASZQC010000152.1, read as the reverse complement.
ATGGATCTGCTCGCCGCCCACGGTCGGCCGATAGCCCAGGCTCGCGACGCCGTCGATCCAGTGCGGCTGGCCGGACTCGTCCAGGGCCACCCGCACCGCATAGATGCCGAGCTTGGGCAGCAGGAAGTCGCCCAGCGTGATATTGGCCGTCGGAAAGCCCAGCTTGCGGCCCAGTTTCTGGCCATGCTCGACACGGCCCGCGATCTCCCAGGCCCGGCCCAGGATTTGCGCCGCCGCCTGCGGCCGCCCGGCCTGCAGATGCTCGCGCGCCAGGGTCGAGGAATGCACGGCGCCCTTGCCGTCGACCGCGGCGGAAACCGCATCGACGCCGAATTTCAGTTCCTGCCCCAGCTTCTTCAGCGTCGTCACATCACCGCTGCGGCCCTTGCCGAAACAGAAATCCTCGCCCACCACGATATGGGCGGCGCGCAGGGAATCGTGCAGCACCACTTGCGCGAATTCCGACGCGGTCATGGAGGCGAGCTGCTGGTCGAAGGCGAGGCAGCAGACGAAATCCAGGCCCATGTCGCGCTCCTGCCCCAGGGCCTGCAGGATGCGCATCTTCAGGCGGAAGGGCGTCAGCCGGAACGGCGGCTGGTCGGGCTTGAAGAAGGCGCGCGGATGCGGCTCGAAGGTCAGCACGCCGACGCCGCTGTCATAGGCCTGGGCAAGCTCGAAGGCGCGCGCGATCACCGCCTGGTGGCCCAGATGCACGCCGTCGAAATTGCCGAGCGCGATGGCGGCGCCCTTGCATTCGGGCGTCACTTCGTTGGGATGGCGGAACAGGCGCATGCGTGAATGATATTCAAAGACGCGGAGGGTCAGGCCGGGCGCTTCGGCACCAGGACCTGCGCTTCGCCCTCGATCACCAGCACATCGCCGACATGCACGACGGTCGCGAAGGTGCAGCGGCCCTTTTCCTTGTCCACCGCCGTGGCGGTGACGCGCGCGATCGCCGTGTCGCCGATCTTCACCGGCGCCTTGAACTTCAGGGTCTGGCCCAGATAGATGCAGCCCGGACCCGGCAGCTTGGTGCCGAGCACCGCGGAGATGAAGCCCGCCGTCAGCATGCCGTGGGCGATGCGGGTCTTGAACATCGTGCCGGCGGCGAATTCCTGGTTCAGGTGGACCGGGTTGGTGTCGCCCGATACGCCGGCATAGGCGACGATGTCGGCCTCGGTCACCGTCTTGCCGAAAATGGCCGTGGCGCCGACTTCGATCTCGTCCACGTATTTCCCGCGCAGCTCGTCCGCGACCGCCATGATCCAGGTTCCTGTTGCAGTGCAAAAAGCGGCCGCAATATAGGGCGGCAGGGGGCTGCGGAGCAAGGCGAGCGGCAGGTTTTTCGGGCCCCTCTCGATGCGTTTTGGCCTCCGGATCGCCGTGGGCCGACTTGCCGAGTGTCCCAT
>DASZQC010000151.1:0-2393 GCA_035549815.1 Dongiaceae bacterium | reverse complement strand
CGCGCCATCGTCGAGGAGCGCAAGCGCCTGTCGCAGGACGCGACCAGCACCCGGCCGGTGGCGCGCCGGCTGGTCCAACTGGCGCAGCAGCCGGAGGCCTTCGACAGCGACATCGTCACCTACATGGCGCTGGATACGATGATCAACCGCCTGATCAGCGGCAAGAACAGCGACGGCACCCTGACCAAGGAAGAGCTTGCCGATGTCCAGCAACTGATGTGGGACACCGCGCTCGCGCTCGAGGATGGCGGGGTCAGCGTCGCGATGCGCGAATTGCGCCGCCTGCAGAAAGAGCTCGAAGAGGCGCTGGCGCGCGGCGCGTCGGACGAAGAGATCGAGCGCCTGATGAACGAGCTGCAGCAGGCGATGAACGAATATCTGCGCCAGATGCAGGAGCAGATGCAGCAGGCGATGGAAAAGGGCATGCCGATGGGCCGGCTCAATCCGGACTCGCTGATGCTGTCGCAGCAGGATCTGAACGAGATGCTGAACCAGGCCCGCCGCATGGCGCAGAGCGGGTCGCGCGATTCGGCGCAGCAGATGCTGGACCAGCTTCAGAACATGCTGGAGAATTTACAGATGGGCATGCCGATGCCTGGCCCCGGCAACGGCGAAGCGCAAAAGATGATGAACGATCTGGGCCGCATTATGAACCAGCAGCAGCAATTGCTGCAGGACACCTTCCGGGCGCAGCGCGGCCAGCAGCCGGGCGAGGGCCAGCAGCCGGGTGAAGGCATGGGCGAGGGCCAGGGCAACGGCCCCTATGGCAATTATCCAGGCCAAGGTGCCGCGGCGCAGGATGCGCTGCGCCAGCAGCTCGGCGAATTGATGCGCCGGTTCGGCAACGCCACCGGCGAGATTCCGCAAGGCTTGGGTCAGGCCGAGCAATATATGCGCGGCGCGGTCGACTCGCTGACCGGCCAGGACCTGGATTCCGCGGCCCAGGCCCAGAACGACGCGCTGGAGCGGCTGCAGCAGGGCATGAAGCAGATGAGCGACATGATGCAGCAGCAGGCCGGTTCGCGTGGGCCGGGCCAGCGCGACCCGATGGACCCGTTCGGCCGCGCCTATGACAATGACGAAGGCCCGGGCGGCGACGCCTACGCCCGCGAGGGCACCGACGTGGTGCCGATGCAGTCCGACATCGACCGCAGCCGCCAGATCTTCGAAGAGCTGCGCCAGCGCCGCAACGACGCCAACCGGCCGAAGCTCGAGCGCGACTACCTCGACCGCTTGCTGCGCCAGTTCTAACCCGCGCGGTTAGCGTTGTCGCGACACCGCGGCAATCACGATGAACAGGGCCGCGACAATGCCGACCGCGATGGGCAGGCCCAGGGCCGGCCATTGATCCAAGGCCGCGCCTGACACGACCGGGCCGGTGATCGACCCGACTTCATACATCATGACAAAGGCGGCGTTGGCCGCCGCCAATTGCGACGGCTGGAACCGCTCGCCCAGCAGGGCGAGGCCCAGCGTGTACATGCCCCAACTGACGCCGCCCCAGACGAACATCATCAGCCAGAACGGCGGCCCCATCGCCGGCAGCATCAGCGGATAGGCGATGGCGCCGGCGACGATGATGGCGGCCGTGACGATGGCGGCCAGGCGCCGGCTGGTATGGTCGGCGATCCAGCCCAACGGATATTGCAGCAGCAGATTGCCGGCCATGAACACGCTCAGGCTCAGCACCGCCAGTTGCTCCGCATGGCCCGCACGCACCTGATAGACGGGAATGAGCGTGAACAGGCTGGCATCGACGAAGCCGGCGACCATCGCAGCCGCCATGACCAGCGGCACCTTCCGCATGATGCCGAAGACATTGGCATCCATCTTGCCATGCAGGGCCGGCGGCACGGAGCGGATCAGCAGCACCGGCACCAGGGCAAAAAGCGAGGCCGCCGCGACGGCGATGAACGGAATCCAGCCTTCGATCCCGGTCAGCGACAACATGATCGGCCCGCCGACAAAACCGCCGGCCATCACCGTGGCATAGATCGCCATCACCCGGCTGCGGCTTTCGTCGCGCGCCAGCATGTTGATCCAGGTCTCGCTGGCGATCCAATGCACGACACCGACACAGCCGATGACCAGGCGGATGACGCACCAGGCGGCGTAGCTGTCGATGGCGGGGAACGCCAGCATCAGCAGCGCGGTCACGGTCACGCTGGCGATGATGGCGCGGAAAATGCCGAGCCATGCGACGATGCGCGGCACCAGGAAGCTGAACGCCACAGCCCCCAGCGGGAACATGGCGGCATTGATGCCAATCTCTGCGGCGTCGAAGCCGCGCTGCTCCAGATTGAGCGACAGCAGCGGCACGACCGCACCGACGGAGACGCCGACGCCGAAAGCGGTGCCGATGACCGCGGTCAAGGCGCGATGGCGGCTGCGGT
>DASZQC010000150.1:0-5897 GCA_035549815.1 Dongiaceae bacterium | reverse complement strand
TTCGAGCAGCTCCGCCGGCGACAGCGGCGGCAGGATCGACGGCAGGCGCGCGGCCAGCATCGATTTGCCGGCGCCCGGCGGCCCGATCATCAGCAGGTTATGGCCGCCGGCGGCGGCCACCTCCAGCGCGCGCTTGGCGCTCTCCTGGCCCTTGATATCCTTCAAGTCGGGATAGGCGATCTCGTCATCGGCCAGCAGCGGCTTGGGCGCGGAGAGAATTTGGGCGCCCTTGAAATGGTTGATGAGGGCGATGAGATTGTCCGGCGCCAATATGTCGAGCTCGCCGGCCCAGGCCGCCTCGCCGCCCTGGCCCTACGGGCAGATGAGGCCGGCGCCCCGCCCCGCCGCATGCATCGCCGCCGGCAGCACGCCGGCGACATTGGCGATGGAGCCGTCGAGGCCGAGCTCGCCCAGGCACACGAATGGGGCGAGCTGATCGCCCTCGATGGCGCCGATGGCGACCAAGAGGCCGAGCGCGATCGGCAGGTCGAAATGCGTGCCTTCCTTGCCGAGGTCGGCGGGCGCCAGATTGACGGTGATGCGCTTGGGCGGCAGAGCGAGGCCGATGGCGGTCAGCGCGGCGCGCACGCGCTCCTTGCTTTCGCCCACCGCCTTGTCGGGCAGGCCGACGATGGCGAAGGACGGCAGGCCGCTCGCGATCTGCACCTGCACATCGACGCCCAGAACCTCGATGCCCTGAAAGGCGACGGTGCGGACGCGCGCGACCATGGACTCCGCCGATTCCCCCCAGTTGAAGCCGTCCGGATGATGGCAAGTCCCGGTTGCGCTGGCAACCGGCGGGCCTAGGATTCGCGGCCTCATGAGCCGTAGGGACGCGGCTATACTATTCAGTCTTTCTCAACAGCTCCTCGTCATCCTCGACCACGCCCATGCGAGACGGAAATGCCATGATTTGCGAAGCGGTATGAGCGAAACAGGCGAGGAGCCGGGCGCCCCCATCGTCGCGCCGGAGCGGGCGCAGAGCAGGATCGCCGCGCTGATCGGCGCCGCGCGTCTGCTCTGGTCGCCGGAAGCCTTCGATCTCATTTTGCCGCTGCGCCACACGGCGGCGGGGGCGCGGCAGCGCGCCGAGCTCATCACGCGGCGCGTGCGCCTGATCGCGGGCCTGTTCGCCATCCTGACGCTGGCCTGGATCGTCATCGACGCCTACACGATCCCCTGGCCCTATTGGGGCGAGATCGCCATCGGCCGCGCAATCGCCAGCCTCGCCTTTCTGGTCCTGGCCGCGCGGCCGGATCTCGGCCGCTACCAGGGCGGCCTGTGGCCGCATGTCGCCGGCGTCGGCGAAGTGCTGGCGCTGATCGCGGTGCCGCTCGCCTTCTTCCTCTACACCAACGGCGTGCTGAGCATTTCCGGCTATCACGGCGCGCTCGCGGTCAGCACCGCCTATTTCTACCTGCCCTTCATCGTGGCCGTCGGCCTCAGCATCTTTCCGCTGACCGCGCTGGAAGCGGCCATTCCGGCCGCGCTCGCCATCGGCGCCATGTTCCTGGCCGTCACGCAATGGCCGCAATTCCTGGGCGGCCAATCGGGCGTCGCCACCGTGTGGCGGCTGGTGCTGATCGCCGGCATCGCCGTGCTGGCCGGCATGAGCCAGCTCCGCTTCCTGCTGCGCCTGACCGAACAGGCCACGCGCGACGGCCTCACGCATCTGCTGCTGCGCCGTGTCGGCGCGGAAATGCTGGAAAGCCAGTTCGCCTATGCACGGCGGCATGATCTGCCCTTCGCGCTGTTGTTCATCGACATCGACCGATTCAAGTCGATCAACGACACGTACGGTCACGAGGCCGGCGATGCGGTGCTGCGCGCGGCGGCGGCGCATTTGGCCGGCGCCTTCCGCCAGCAGGACGTGCTGGTCCGCTGGGGCGGCGAGGAATTCGTCGTCGGCCTGCCCGGCGCCAACCAAGCGCAGGTCGAGATCGCCCTGCTGCGGCTGGCGAAGCTCGGCATCGGCCTGCGCCCGGACGGCGCGCCGCTCACCGCCAGCATCGGCGTGGCGGAGCGCCAGGCCGATGCGCTGGACGGCCTGGACGCGCTGGTCGAGCACGCCGACGCGCGCATGTACGAAGCGAAGAGCGCCGGCCGCAACCGGTACGTCTTCAAGGACGGGCCAAAGGGCTGGATCGGCGCGCCAAACTGACCGACTAGGTGAAAAGTCCCACAGCGGGGACCCCTTCGCCACAATCCCGTCATACAATGTGGGATTCCACACATAAATCTGCGGTATTCTGTGACCAGTTCACAGTTTCCTCAGTCTCTGATAAGACAGCCGCCCCATATCATCCCGAGTCGTATTCGCCAGCCGGATATGGCTGAATCCCTTTTGCGCGATGGAGCGTGCCTGCGATGGGGCTGCTGGAGCGGGAGAGCTATCTCGAGGATCTGAGCGATTGCCTGGCGGCTGCTGCTGCCGGGCAGGGCGGCGTCGCGCTGATCCTGGGCGAGGCGGGCATCGGCAAGACCTCGTTGCTGCGCCAGTTCGTGCAGGAACAGAAAACGGCGAAGCGCGTGCTGTGGGGCGGCTGCGAGGCCTTGTTCACGCCGCATCCGCTGGCGCCGCTCTATGACGTCGCGCGGCAGATCGGCGGCGAATTCCCGGCCGCGCTCGCCAATGCCAGCGACCGCGGCATGCTGTTCAACCTCGCCATCGACGAATTGGCGCGCGGGCCCGCGCCCACCATCCTGGTCATCGAGGATGCGCATTGGGCCGACGACGCGACTTTGGACCTGATCAAGTTCCTGGGCCGGCGCCTGCATCGCCTCGGCGTGCTGCTGATCATCACCTATCGCGATGACGAGGTGAACCCGCGCCATCCGCTCTGCTCGGTGGTCGGCGACCTGCCGATCCCGTCGGTGCGCCGGGTGCAATTGCGGCCCTTGAGCGAAGCAGCGGTGGCGGCGCTGGCGGAAGAGGCCATCGCCCAAGCGGCCGATCGTTCGGCGGCCAAGGATTCAGAGGCGGGCGGCCCGGCCTGGAAGCAGCAGGACGTGGCGCGGCTGCATGCCATCACACGTTTGTACGAAGTGACCGGCGGCAACCCGTTCTTCGTCACCGAGGTGCTGGCCGCCGCCGAGGGTCCGTATGCGGAGACCGGCGTGCCGCCGACGGTGCGCGACGCGGTGATCGCGCGCATGGCGCGGCTCAGCGACCCGGCGCGCAACGTCGTTAATCTGACCTCCTTGGTGCCGGGCCGCATCGAAGGCTGGCTGCTCGACCGCTGCGTGCCCGAGGCGGCCGCGGTGCTGCAGGAATGCCTGGCCGTCGGCATGGTGGCGTTGCCGGATGGCGCGCTGGCCTTCCGCCACGAACTGGCGCGCCGCGCGGCGGAGGAGCAATTGTCGGCGCCGCAGCAGCGCGCGCTGCATGCCTGCATCCTGGAAGGTCTGCTGGAACATGCGGGCGGGGTACTGCCGCACGCCGACATCTCGCACCCGGACATTTCCTTGGCGCGCGTGGTGCACCATGCCGACCAGGCGGGCGATGGCGCCGCGGTGCTGCGCTTCGCGCCGGCGGCGGCGGAGCGCGCGGCGGCCTTGCGCTCGCATCGCGAGGCGGCGGCGCACTACGCGACGGCCCTGTACTATGCGGGTTCCCTGCCGGATGAGCGGCGCGCGGAATTGTTCGAGCGGCGATCTTATGAATGCTATCTGACCGAGCAGATCGCGGCGGCGATCGCGGCGCGGGAATCGGCATTGGCGTTGCGGCGCAAGACCGGCGACGGCTTGAAAGAGGGCGACAATCTGCGCTGGCTGTCGCGGCTGCATTGGTTCAACGGCAACAAGGCGGAAAGCGACCGCCATGCCAAGCTGGCGATCGCGTGCCTCACCGCGCTGCCGCCGGGTGCTGAGCTGGCGATGGCCTACAGCAATTGCGCGCAGCTCTACATGCTGGCCGACCAGGCGGAGCTGGCGCTGGAATGGGGCGGCAAGGCGATCGCGCTGGCCAGCCAGCTCAACGAGACGGAGATCCTGAGCCACGCCTTCAACAATGTCGGGGCGGCGAAACTGCATCGCCTGGATGTGAGCGGCCTCGCGGATCTGGAGCTGAGCCTGCGCCTGGCGCTCGACAACGGCTTCGAGGAGCATGCGGCGCGCGCCTATACCAACCTTGCCAGCATCGCGGTGCGGCACTACCAGCTCGGCCGCGCCGCGCGCTACCTGGAAGACGGCATCATCTATAGCGAGACGCACGACCTGGAATCCTGGGGCCGCTACATGACGGCCTTCCGCGCCCGCCTGCATCTGCTGCGCGGCGACTGGCAGGCGGCGACGGACGATGCGCAGAGCATCATCCAGCATCCGCGCGCCGCGACCATCAGTAAGATCCCGGCCTTGGTGGTGCTGGCGCTGGTGCGGGCGCGGCGCGGCGATCCCGATGTCGACCGGCCGCTCGGCGAGGCGCGCAACCTGGCGCTGCCGACGGCCGAGATGCAGCGCATCGGCATCGTTACCAGCGCGCGCGCCGAGGCCGCGTGGCTGAAAGGCCGCGGCGAGGAAGCGCTGGAGGAGATTCGCGCGATCTATGAGCTGGCCCGCGGCCAGACCGATCCTTGGGTCAAGGGCGAGCTCGCAGCTTGGCTGCGGCGGTGCGGCGGAACGGTCGACGTCGATCGGGACGACCTCGCCGAGCCCTTTGCGCTGCAGATGGCCGGCGACTGGCGCAAAGCGGCGGCCGCGTGGGAAACGCTCGGCTGCCCCTATGAGCAGGCGCTGGCGCTGGCGGAAAGCGACGACGAGCAGGCGCTGCGCCAGGCGCTGGAGATCTGCGACCGGCTGGGTGCCGCGACGCTCGCCCTGGTGGTGCGGCGCAAGCTGCGCGCCAGCGGCGTGCGCGGCATCGCCCGCGGCGCGCAGGAGCGCACGCGGGCCAATCCGCAGGGCCTCACCAACAGCGAGCTGAAAGTGCTGAATTTGCTGGCGCAGGGGCGGCGCAATGCGGAGATCGCCCGGCGCCTGTTCGTGTCGGAAAAGACCGTCGGCCACCACGTCTCCGCCATCCTGGCCAAGCTGGACGTGCGCTCCCGCGGGGAGGCGGCGGCTGCGGCCGGACGCCTGGGGCTGCTGGCGGCGGCGGAAACCGACACCGGGGCGAAGGTGGTAAAGAAATAGGTCAAAGGAAGGCGGGGGCCGCGAAAAAATAGGGAGAAGTCCCGATGCGGCCCCTCGACCCGCATGGCTACCTTGCCCATCGCCGGGAATTGCCCGGCAACCAGCAAGGAGCGTTGCGATGCCCCGCTATCTCGTGGAACGTGAATTCGGTGACGGCCTGCATATCCCGGTGAATGCCGACGGCGCCAAGGCCTGCAGCAAGGTCGTCGACATCAACATGACCGATGGCGTCACCTGGGTGCATTCCTATGTCAGCACCGACGACAACAAGAAGAGCTTTTGCATCTATGACGGCCCGAATCCGGAAGCGATCCGCCGGGTCGCGGGCAAGACCAACCTGCCAGTGAACAAGATCACAGAAGTGCGGGTGCTCGATCCCTATTTCTATCGCTGATGATGAACAAGCAGGGATTGCAGCGCGTGCGGTTGCGGGCGGGGCGCCAGGTGGATCTGCCGCCGACGCTCCGACTTGTCGAGCGAGGAAACATGGTCAGCATCTTCCAGGCGGCGACCAACACCGAACTGGCCGATACGCGCTCCTTGATGCGCGGCTTCCTGGCCTGGCACCGGCAGCGCCATGTCGAGGATACGGCGCTCATCGACCGCTATTTCGACGCAGCGGCCTGGGAGGCGGAGCTGGCCGGCCTGCCCGGCAAATATGCCCCGCCGCGGGGCAGCCTGCTGATCGCCTATCGCGGCGGCCAGCCGGCCGGCTGCGTCGCGCTGCGCGACCTGGGTGATGGCGTCGCCGAGATGAAGCGGATGTT
>DASZQC010000149.1:0-8641 GCA_035549815.1 Dongiaceae bacterium | reverse complement strand
GCCAAGTTCGCCGACGCGGGTGATGTCGATCAGCAGCGATGGCTCGGAGAGGCGGAAGGCGAGCGCTGCCAACAGGCTCTGCCCGCCGGCCAGCACCCGCGCGTCGGGCCCGGCGGCACGCCAGTGTGCAAAGACATCTTCCAGCGAGGTCGCCCGGACATAGCCGAACGGCGCAGGCTTCATTTCCTCCCTCCGTCGCGGATGGTTCTCTCCGCGTTCGGTTGCCGGCTACTTCCCGCGCAGCAGGCCGCCGAAAAAGCCCGTCTTGCGCTCGCCCTGCGCGGCCTGCATCGCTGCCGGCGGCGGCGTGCCGTAGGGCTGGCTGCCCTTGCCGTTGCCGGCGAGGATTTTGGATGGATCGGCTCCGACGCGGCCGCCGAGGCGGTCGGCCTCGGTCTCGCGCGACAGCGAGAAATCGAAGCGGACGCTCGGCACGCCCTTGATGGGGCAGGCCGGATCGTTCTGCTCGATGTGCGCCACGAGATCGCCGGAAGCGCCGAACACGACGTCATCCTCGAGGTGCTCGTCGCCTTCCATGTAGAGGGCGGTCACCAGCTCGCGGTAGCCGGGCGCGCTGATGAGGAAGTGAATGTGCGCGGGGCGCATGCCGTGCCGCCGCTGCGCCGAGATCATGCCGCCGACCGGGCCGTCCATCGGAATGTAGTAGCCCTTCGGCTGCACGGAGCGCAGGAGGTAGTTGCCCTGCGCGTCGGAGGTGAAAATGCCCCGGCAATCGGTTTCGTCGGCATTGGTCTGGATGTCGTAGCGGCCGTCGCTGGCGGTCTGCCACACCGTGACCTGTGCATTGGGGAGGGGCTTGCCGGCTGCGTCGGTGATGCGGCCCCACAGCACGATCTCCTTGCTGGTGTCGTGCTTGGAAATCTGGGCGCCGGCTTCGAACTTCGGCGTGTTCTCGCGGAAGAACGGCCCCAGCAAGCTGGTATGCGTCGCCTCTTCCATCGCCGTCTTGTCGTGCAGCGTGTTGATCAGTGTGCTCAGGCCCAGCGTGTCCGAAAGCAGGATGAACTCCTGGCGCGTCGGCGTGCAGGCCTGGCCCACCTTCGTCATGAACTCGATGCCCTTCAGCCATTCCGCCGGCGTCAGATTGACGTCGCGCGCAAAGGCATGCAGGTGGCGCACCGCGCTCTCCATGATCTCCTTCATGCGCTGATCCGACGTCGTCGCCATCTGTTCGAGCACGGCATCGGTGATTGTCTCCGGCGTGTACTCACGCATGCGCATCTCTCCTTAGGCTGGTGCGGTCAATCGCCGGGCCGCTGATAAGGCTCAACCCGTAGACGGCGTCTGCCTTCCAGGCCGGCTGCATTGCGGCGGTCCGGCCACGGGTCTTTGGAACTGCGGGCAGCCTGTTCTATGGTCTGAGGGCTGTCAAGCAAGGCCACCCTTGGCTTGCAGCGCCTGCCCGCCTAGACTGCGGAAAAACATTGACCATGTGGAGGAACCGTCTCGATGCACATCTTCTCGCATTTGCAAAGATTGGCACGCGCCGCAGCGACACTCGCGCTGCCTGCGGCTGCGGCTGTGGTGTTCGCCGCTTCGCCGGCTGAAGCACAGCAGCAACCCATCAAGATCGGCTTCAGCATGGCGCAGACCGGTGGGCTCGGTCCCAACGGCAAGTCGGCGCTGCTGGCGCAGAAAATCTGGGAAGACGACATCAACGCCAAGGGCGGCCTGCTCGGCCGGCCGGTGAAGCTCATCTACTACGATGACCAGAGCAACCCCTCGACGGTGCCGGGCATCTACACCAAGCTGCTCGACGTCGACAAGGTCGACCTGGTTATCGGCGGCTACGCCACGGCCATGCTGGCGCCGGCGATGCCGATCATGATCCAGCGCAAGAAGCTGTTCATCGGGTTGCTGGGCCTCGCGGTCAACAGCGAGTTCAACTACCCCAATTATTTCGTGATGATCCCGTCCGGGCCCGATCCCAAACCCGCCTTCACGCAGGGCTTCTTCGAAGTGGCCATGGCCCAGAACCCGAAGCCGACCACGGTGGCGATTGTGGCAGCCGACCAGGAATTCTCGCGCAATGCGTCGGACGGCGCGCGCCAGAACGCGAAGAAGTACGGTTTGAAAATCGTCTACGACAAGAGCTATCCTCCATCCACGACCGACTATGCGCCGATCGTGCGTGCCATCCAGGCCACCAACCCTGACATCGTGGTGGTATGCTCGTATCCGCCGGACTCAGTTGGCATCGTGCGGGCCGTCAACGAGATCGGCTTCAAGCCAAAGATGATCGGCGGCGGCATGGTTGGGCCGCAAAACACGTCAATGAAGGCGTCGCTGGGACCGCTGCTGAACGGCTTCACCAACTATGACTTCTGGCTGCCGGTGCCGAAGATGAACTTCCCCGGCGTGTCCGAACTGATGAAGAAGTATCAGGGGCGCGCCGCCGCGGAAGGCGTGGATCCGCTCGGGTACTACATGGCGCCTCAGGCCTACGCCCAGATGCAGGTGCTGCAGCAGGCCGTCGAGGCGACGAAGACCCTCGAGGACCAGAAGCTCGCCGACTACATTCGCAAGACCACCTTCAAGACGGTGCTTGGCGACATTAAGTTCGGCAAGGGCGGCGAGTGGGCCCAGTCGCGCGTGCTGCAAGTGCAGTTCCGTAACATCAAGGGCAACGGCGTCGACCAGTTCAAGGACGTGAACACGCAGGTCGTGGTCGCTCCGGCCGAGTACAAGTCCGGCGACGCCATCTATCCTTACGAGAAGGCCAAATAGGCCCGGAGCAGTTCGCAATCGCGTGAACGCCGCTTCTCAAGGAAGCGGCGTTCTTTTTGGGCGGCGGCGGCGGGGCGCGGCTCAAAGGCCCAGATAGAATTTCTTGATCAGCTCGTTGTTGTTGAGCTCGTCTGCCGAACGGCCTTCGACGGCGATCTTGCCGTGCACGATGACGTAGCCGCGGTCGGCGATGCGCACGGCCTGGATGAAATTCTGCTCGGCCATCAGCACGGTAAGCTGGTGCTGGTCTTTCAGCTCCTTGATGGCGTCGATGGTGCGCCGCACCAGCAGCGGTGCCAGCCCCACCGAGGGCTCGTCGACCAGCAGGATGCTGGGCGCCAGCATGAGGGCGCGCCCCAGCGCCACCATCTGCTGCTCGCCGCCGCTGAGGCTGCCGGCAAGCTGCCCCCGGCGCTCCTTCAGGCGTGGAAAAGTGACAAAGCAGCTTTCGAGATTGCGGGCGAGCTGCTGGCGGGCTGAGCGCCGGAATGCGCCGAGCAGCAGGTTCTCCTCCACCGTCAGCTTGGGAAACAGCCGACGGCCTTCCGGGACCATGGCTATACCGAGGTCGACGATCTGCTCGGTGGTAAGGCTGCCGAGGTCGTGAGAGACGCCGTCGATGACGGCGGTGACCCGGCCGGCGCTGGGCCGCACCAGGCCGAGCACGCATTTCATCAGGGTGCTCTTGCCGTTGCCGTTGGTGCCGAGCAGCACAACGGTCTCGCCGGAGGCGACATTCAGTGTCACGTCCTCGAGCACGCGCACCGCGCCGTAGCCGGCGGACAGGCCTTCGATGGAAATGCTACTCCCCAAGGTAGGCCCTCACCACTTCGGGATCGTTGATGACCGCGTCCGGCTTGCCGTCGGCGATCTTGCGGCCCGACACCAGCACCGCCAGACGCTCCGAGAAGCTCATCACGGCACGCATGATGTGCTCGATGAGGATGATGGTGATGCCTTGCTCGCTCAGGCGCAGCAGGAGCGCGATGATTTCCTCCACCTCCGAGTGAGACAGACCGGCCATCGCCTCATCCGCAATCAGCAGCTTGGGCTCCGCCGCCATGGCGCGCGCCAGCTCCAGCTTGCGCATCTCCACCTGCGTAAGGTCCTGCGGCATGCGCGCGGCCTTGCCGGCGAGCCCGACCAGAGCCAGCAGCTCCGCGCAGCGCTCGCCGATGGCGGCGACCGTGTGGGCAGCGCCCGAGCGCATCTGCACCGTGTAGAGCAACGGAATGCGCAGGTTGTCGGCAACGGTGAGACTCATGAACGGGCGCGGAAGCTGGAAGCTGCGGGCCATGCCGATATGCGTGCGCCGATGCGCAGGCAGGCCATCGAGCGCGTGGCCTGCGAACACAACGCTGCCGGACTCGTTCTGCAGGGTGCCGCACACGCAGTTGACGAGCGTGCTCTTGCCGGAGCCGTTCGGGCCGATCAGGCCCAGTCGCTCGCCCGGAAAAACGTCGAGGTCGATGCTGTCGAGTGCAACGAAGCCGCCGAAGCGCTTGCCCAATCCCTTCACCTGCAGCAGGGGCTCTTTCATGCCGGCGCCCTCGCCTGCTGCCAGCCCTTTACAAGGCCGACGATGCCTTTCGGCGCAATGACGACGAAGGCCACCAGCAGTATGCCGACCAGCAGCAGGTTGACCGCCGAGGAGATGGTGACGGTGGCAATTTGCTGCAGAGATCCCAGCAGCACTGCACCGACCAACGGACCGATCCAGCTCGTGGTGCCGCCGATCATCGGCATGGCAATGGCGTTCACGGCGTAGGGCAGGCCGAAGGTGGCGGTGGGCTCTACGTAGCCGATGTAGTAGGGGAACGGCGCGCCGGCCATGCCCATCATCGCCCCCGACAAGGTGGTGGCGATCAGCTTTAGGCGCAGGGTCGGCACGCCGGCCGCCTCGGCGGCCATCTCATCGTCGCGGATGGCGGCGAAGCCGTAGCCCAGACGCGACCCCTCCACCGCATGAGCCACCGCCAGCGCCAGGACGGCCAGGATCAGCATCAGCAGAAAGAGGTATTCGATGTAGCCGAGCGTGACGGGGCCGACCTGCAGGTTGTCGGGGCGGATGATGTAGGCGCCGCGCGAGCCGCCGACGAAGTTCCAGTTGACCACGAGTGTCTGCAGCACCACGGCCATGGCCAGGGTGCCGATGGCGAAAAAGGCGCCGCGCAGGCGCAGCGTGAGATAGCCCATGCCGAGCCCGACAATGCCCGCGACCACGCCGCCCACGATCATCATGACCGGGATCGGCATGGGGAACAGGGGACCAAGGACGGCAGCCAGGCCATCGGGAAGATAGGTGTCGGGGTTGGCCCCGATCTTGTGCATGGCCACCGCAGAGTACACGCCGAGCGCGAAGAAGGCAGCGGAGCCGAAATTCACGTAGCCGCAGTAGCCGCCAAGGATGTTCCAGGCCGTGGCCAGCACGATGTACTGCAGCACGACGTAGCCGGCGAACAGCAAGTAGTCGTTACCGACCGCCAGGGCGCCGCCAAACAGTGCCAGCGCGATCAGCGACAGGACCAGAAGGAGAAACCGCGACCGCATGCGCTAGCGCCCCAGGAGTCCGGCGGGCCGGACCGCCAGCGTCAGCAGCAGCAGCCCGAAGGCGACGGCCGGCGCCCAGGACGGCCCGTAGAAGGTGGCTGTAAAGCTCTCGACCATGCCGAGCAGCATGGCTGCAATCACGGTTCCCGCCAGGCTTCCCATGCCGCCTAGCACGCAGATGGCAAACACGCGCCCGATATATTCGCGCCCGACCGACGGCTCGACCGGCTGGATGATGATGAGGAAGGCACCGGCCAGCGCGGCGGTGGCGATGGAGATGGCAAAGGCGATGCGCTTGATGCGTACCGGGTTGGCGGACATGAGCTGCAGCGCAAGCTGGTCCTGCGCCACGGCCATGATGGCGCGGCCGACGAAGGTGCGGCTGAGAAAAAGCTGGAGGCTGCCCACCAGCAGCAGTGACACCACGCACGGGACCAGCATGCGCAACGGCAGGTCAACGAGGCCTAAGTGCCAGCTCGGACCGATATAGGACGCGTGCACGTAGCGGTAGTCGACGCCGAACACCAGGATCAGGCTGACCTCGGTGATGAACAGCAGGCCAAAGAAAAAAGCCAGGCCGCGCAGGGCTTCCTGCCCCCGCCGCTCGAATGACAGGTGATAGATCTGATAGACGGCTGAGCCCAGCAGATAGAACGCCGGCAGCATGATGATGGCGGAAAGGATCGGATCGAGGCCGAAGGTGGCGTTGACGATATAGGCGATGTAGGACCCCAGGATGATGAAGGCGGGGTGCGCGATATTGACAATATCGAGCATGCCGAAGGAGACGGAAACGCCCACCGTCACGGCCGCGTAGAAGCCGCCGAGCAGCAGCCCCGCCGCAATCGCGTTGACCAGAAGGTCCATGGGTACACTCATGCCCGTCGCCGCCGCACGCTCGTATTCCGGTCGCGGGGGCTCATCGCGCGGACTGCACCGCCGATGACCAGGAGCGCGGTTGCATAGGTCCGGTATCGAGCACAGGCATTCCCTCCGATTGATGCGGCCGTTGCAGCGCGCTTATAGTTCGTGGATGGCCATTGTGCAGCAAGGCTGGAGGCTTGGCTATCCCGCTTAGCACGATATATCCGCGAATGAGGCAGCGGTCACCGTCATGAGCAAGCAAAGGCGCGCCCTCATCATCGGCGGCTCGATGAGCGGGCTGTTCTGCGCCCTGTACCTGCGGCGGCTTGGGTGGCAGACCAGCGTGTTCGAGCGCGCGCCGGTGCCCCTGACCGGGCGCGGCGCCGGCATCATGACGCATCCCGAGATTCGTGATGCGCTGGGCGAGCTGGGGCTCGACGCCACCCACGACTTCGGAGTGCCGGTCGGCGGCCGCCTCACGCTCGGCGCCTCGGGCCGTGTCATCGCCCGCCAGCCCTGCCCACAGATCGCGACCTCCTGGAACCGCCTGTTCGCGATGCTGATGGAGGCGTTCGACGCGCCCCATTATCATCTGCGCAGGGACCTGCGCGCCGTCACCCAGGCCGCAGACGGCGTTGTCGCGCACTTTGCCGACGGCAGCTCGGCCTCGGGCGAGCTTCTGATCGGGGCGGATGGCTTCCGCTCCAGCGTGCGCAGCGAGCTGCTGCCTGAGGCGCGGCCGCAATATGCAGGCTACGTCGCCTGGCGCGGGCTGGCGGACGAGGCGGCGCTGGCCAGCGTGCTGTCGCGAGAAGAGTTCGACAGCCTCACCTTCTATCTGCCGCCGGGCGAACAGTTCCTCGGCTATCCGGTGGCCGGGCCAGGCAACGACCTGCGGCCCGGGCACCGAAGCTGGAACATCGTGTGGTATCGGCCGGCGGACGAGGCCACCGAAGTGCCGCGCCTGCTGACAGACGAGGCCGGGCAGACGCATGAACTGTCGATCCCGCCGCCGCTGATCTCCCGCCGGGTCGTCAACGAGATGCGCGCCGCCGCCGAGCGCCTGCTGCCCCCGCAACTGCGCGCGGTGATGCGACTGGTCGATCAACCGTTCCTGCAGCCGATCTACGACCTCGCCAGTCCGCGCATGGCCTTCGGCCGCGTGGCGCTGGCGGGCGATGCGGCGTTCGTGATCCGCCCGCACGTGGGCGGCGGCATCGTCAAGGCGGCCCAGGATGCGGCGGCGCTTGCCGCTGCGCTGGCGGCACACGAAGATGTCGCGCAGGCGCTCGCGGCCTATGGGGCGGCGCGGGTTCGCATCGGCCAGCGCTACATTGAGCAGGCCCGGCGGCTCGGCTCCTATCTGCGCTATAGCTTCGAGTCGGAAGAGGCGCGCGCGGAGGCGGCGCAGCTTGCCGAGCCGGCGCGCGTGATGCGCGAGACGGCGATGCTGGATTTCCTGCGGGCCTAGGGGCTTTCTTCGGTGTGCTAACCCGGCTGCTGCAGGCGCACGCCGTCTGGAACGGGAAGCGGCTTGTTGGCGCTTTGCAGGAATTCGACCGTCGTGAACAACAGGTCGGTGTCGCCGATGTTCTCGACGCTGTGCAGCAGGTATTCGCCCGGTCCGTAGTGCAGATGCCGGGTATCGCCGGGGAAATGCACGGTCTCGGTGATGCTGCCGTCCTCGAAGTAGCCGCGGGCGCGGCCATGCGAATGGCAGGTCCAGAAATAGTCGAGCACGTGGCGGTGGAAGGTGCAGCGCTTGCCGGCCGGGACGTGCAGGTGCCAGACGCGGACCTTGTCGGTCTCCGAAACCAGGACGCTGCCGACGATGGGGTTGAAGCGGTTGTCCTCCAGTTCCCGCTGCAGCTCGAGCGGCCAGTGGGCGCGGGGGTTGGCGGCGGTTGCCGACGGCGCGGCGGCTTTGCTGGCGACCATGGCGATCGTCTCCTTCGATAGGGCCGTGACCGGCGCAAAAATGCCGGTCGGCTTTGTATCATGGAACTCCAAATCGTTGCGACTGGCAATGACGGGCGCAGATGATGCAAGATAGGGGCGCATGCGGCGCGCCAGCGCCCAATACGACGCAAAACACGAGGGTGGAAATCATGCCAGAAGCACGCGCCTCCAGCAGCCGCAACATCACCGTCTCCCGGCAGGCGGTGGACGAAGCCTTCAAGGCGCTCTCCAACTGGGGCCGCTGGGGCAAGGACGACCAGATCGGCACCCTCAACAACATCACCGCCGAGGATGTGGTCAATGCCGCGAAGCTGATCCGGCGCGGCAAGGTGTTCGCGCTCGGCATTCCGCTCGGACCCACCGGTCCGCAGCGCGGCCTGTTCGGCAAGCGCTGGAACCCAATCCACACCATGCTCGCCACCGGCACCGACGCGCTGGCGGGCCGGCAGCCGCGCCTCTCCTACGCCGACGATGCGATCAACATGCCGGTGCAAGCGGCCTCGCACTGGGATTCGCTGGG
>DASZQC010000148.1:0-3747 GCA_035549815.1 Dongiaceae bacterium | reverse complement strand
AGCATGTGCTGGGACCGGCGCTGCTCGGTGATGTCCTGGATCAGTGAAAAGAAGCCGACCACGCGGCCGCCGCTGCTGCGATAGGGCACATAGGTCGCCAGACCGAACCGCGCTTCGCCGTCGGCTGAGGGCAGCGTCACGTTGAAGACACAGGTCGAGCCGCCGAGTGCGCGTTCGACATAGCTCTGGCGCAGGGCATATTCCGTGTCACCCAGGACCGCGCGCAGCTTTCGGCCGATGATCTTGCCGCCACTGCCGGGAAAGGCCGCGCGATAGGCGCGATTGACGAACTGGTAGCGCTCCTGGTCGTCGATGTAGCACATCATCGTGGGCATGGCGTTGGCGAAGATGCGGATGCGCGCCTCGCTGTCGTGCAGCGCCTCTTCGGCATGGCGGCGGTCGGTGATCTCCGAATAGGAGACGACGAAGCCGCCGTCGGGCATCGGGTCACTTTTCACCATGAACCAGCGGCCATTGACCGAGACCTCCGACGGCTGGCCGCCATGGTTGGCGATGAGCAGCGACGACACGCCGAGCTCCGGCACGTTGCGCAGGTCGTTGAAGCGCTGGAATGCGCGCAGCGGCGCCCCGGGGGCGAGCAACTCCGCCGGCAGGCCCAGCAGCTCGCCATACTGGCGGTTGGCGGTGACCAGCCGCTGGTCGCGGTCGAACACGGCAACGCCGATCGACATGCTCTCCAAGGTCGCCTGCAGATGCAGCGAACGCTCCGCCAGGGCGCGCTCGCGTTCCTGGCGCTCCGCATCCTTCACGTCGGTGATGTCGGTGTAGATCGAAGCCAGGCCGCCTTCGATCGACCTTCGGTCATTCACCTGCACCCAGCGCCCGCCGGACTGGACATAGACCCAGCGGTCGGCGCCATGCCGGCGCGTGCTCTCGCGCTGCCTGGCGCGTTCCGCGGCCCATTCCTCGGGGTTCTGGCCGTCGGGCGCGATGATGCAACCGCGCGCCAGCGCCAGATGGATCAGGTCGCGGAAGGCAACGCCGGTGCGGATCTCCGGCGCCAAGCCGGGCCAGAAATCGGTGAAGCGCCGGTTAAACAGGATCAACCGGTCTTCCGGATCGAAGATGGCGAAACCTTCGGAGATGCTGTCGATCGCGTCCTGCAGCCTGTTCTGCGTCGTCATGCTGACGACCGCCGCCTCGTTCAGCTCGCGGTTGGAGCTGGCGACCGCTTCCAGCGCCTGTTCCAGTTCGCGCGTGCGGTCGCGCACCATGCGGTCGAGCAGGATCGCCGCCTGGAACAAGTGATAGGCGTTGCCCTGCAGGTCGAGGCTGTTCTCGACCCGCTGCATCAAGGCCCGGTTGATCTCGGTGAGCTTGGCGACCTTGCGGCGCAGCTCGGCGGTTTCCTCCGGCGCGATGGTCACGTCGCCGCCTATCGCGCCACGCCGGACTGCGCCAACCCGGGGCCGAAGGCGATGCCGGTAAAGGTCTGGCTCATATGCATGGTGCCGAACTGCTCGCCATAAGTGTTGAAGCCGATGACGTTGTTGGCCCGCATCAACTGCGAGATCTCCCCCAGCATTCCGCCCTGCTCCATCTCGATGTAGCGCAGGATGCAATCGAAGCCGATCACCGCCTGCAACGGGCCCAGATCGTGGCCAAGGCGCGCGAACAAGGCCTCGAGATCGGCGACCAGGTCGCCGCTTTCGGCGATGCTGAGCACGATGCCCTCATCGATCGCGCAGAAGAAATGCAGGGAATCGTCCTCGTTTACCTGCTGGATGGCGCGGGCATAGTGCCGGCCGCCGGCGCGCACCACCAGCGGATGGGCGGCGAAGACCTGCGGCGTCAGCCGGTCGCGCTCGAGCCCTAGCAGCCTCGCATATTCCCGCGCCGCCGGCTCGGCATTCATCTCCAGCACCAGCCGGTTGGCGGGGTCGGCCTTGGTCACCACCACCTTCTGCTCCAGGGGCTGGAAATGCTGCGTCTGGAAGACGCGGAAATCGAGATCGGTGGAGACCAGGATCATCAGGGCCGCGTTGTCGAGCACCCTGCCGTCAAGGAACATGTTGGGCTCGCGCACCCGCGGGTTGGCGCCCGCCGATCCGCCCACCAGCGGCACCTGGCCCAGAGCCGCGCCGAAGGCGCTGACGATCGCTTCCTCGCGCATGGCGAGCCCGTCATTGATGAGCATGGCGAAGGTATGGGAGGATTCTAGGCGCTGCTGCGCCCGCTCCTGCTCCGCCAGCAGTGCCCGCGCCGCCGCGAACCCCGCCGCGATCTCGAAATCGCTCAGATGCTCCACCGGCATGATCGAGGCCGCGAAATGCGCGGCATCGAAACTGACGCCGATCATCGAACCGCGGCGATGGCCGAGCGGGGTGATCTCGCCCGCCGTGGTGCAGCCAAGCACGCGGCCCGCGGGCCCGTATTCCTTCACCGCGGCGGCAATCTCCGCGATATGGAATTGCGGCGAGCAGAACAGCATCACCAGCTCGGATTTCGCGCCGACAAAAGAATCCAGGATTGCGAACACCATCTCGCGCGGCGTGAGCACCGTGGCATCGTCCTGCATGGACCAGCGGATGCAGCGGTGATCGGCAAGGTCGATGGCGTGCGCCTGCTTCTGCGCGACCGGCATGTCCATCCTCCCAGCAAGGCGCCGATTATCTTGCGGGGCCGCCGGCGCTCGGCCCGGAATATGCGGTCATTATTACCCCTTGTCGCTTCGATCCAAAGTCCAATTTCGCAACAACGACGGTTCTCGTTAACATTCAATCAGGCGGCCCGACAGCCCGGTGGCGCCGCCACAACCGTGTTCAGCGAGTGTTTTCGCGCGCACGCATGAAGGGGCGCGGATGATGGAGGCGCGCACGGGGATCGCGACCCTTCACGGACTGCGGAACACCGCCAAATTATCCTGTCGGGAGCTTATCGATGCTCCGT
This sequence comes from Dongiaceae bacterium, assembly GCA_035549815.1. Lineage (GTDB taxonomy): Bacteria > Pseudomonadota > Alphaproteobacteria > Dongiales > Dongiaceae > Dongia_A. The sequence goes on along the minus strand of DASZQC010000148.1, from coordinate 837 downwards.
TCACATGCCGCCGCGCCACGGGGCGTTGACATGAAAGTCACCGAAACGTCGCGGCACCAGTGCTTCGACGGCTGGCAGATTTTCGCCCGCCACCCCTCCGCCGAGTGCGGCGGAACCATGAAGTTCTCCATCTATCTGCCGCCCGCCGCCGCGCGCGGCCGGGTTCCGGTGCTCTATTACCTGGCGGGCCTCACCTGCACGGAAGAGACCTTCGTCATCAAGGCCGGCGCGCAGCGCTTTGCCTCCGAGACCGGGATCGCCCTGGTGGCGCCGGACACCAGCCCGCGCGGCACCGGCACGCCGGGCGCGGATTCCGACTGGGATTTCGGCTTCGGCGCCGGCTTCTATGTCGACGCCACGGAGCAGCCCTGGGCGAAAAGCTGGCGCATGTACAGCTATGTCACGGACGAGCTGCCCCGGGTGGTGGCGGAGAATTTCCCGATCGATCCGGAACGGCAGGGGATTTTCGGCCATTCCATGGGCGGCCATGGCGCGCTGGTCGCCGCTTTGCGTAATCCCGGCCGATATAAATCCGTCTCTGCCTTCGCGCCGATCGCGGCGCCCAGCAGGTCGCCCTGGGGCAAGAAGGCGTTCAACGGCTATCTCGGCGCCGATACCGATGCCTGGAAAGCCTATGACGCCAGCGAGCTGGTGCAGCGCAGCGCGCTGCCCACCACCATCCTGATCGATCAGGGCCTGGATGACCCGTACCTGGCCGAGCAATTGCATCCGCATCTGTTCGAGGAGGCCTGCCGCCAGGCCGACCAGGCGCTGGTGCTGCGCCGGCATCAGGGTTACGACCACGGCTATTATTTCATCCAGACCTTCATCGGCGAT
>DASZQC010000147.1:0-4970 GCA_035549815.1 Dongiaceae bacterium | reverse complement strand
CCTGGTCGAAGCGCATGGCGGCAAGCTGCTGCTCCATTCGGAGCCCGGCAAGGGCACCGTCGCCCGCTTGGTGTTCCCGGCGCCATCCGCGTAATTTCCCGGGCGCCTATCCTCGCCTGAAATCGCTGCTTTCTGTCGCGCCTCCCTTCACGTGCGCGGAGATTGACGCGCCTTTGCCGATCCGTCAAAATTGAATGACCATTCAATCAGTGGAGGCGGCCATGCCCGGTTCGATCGCGGTGGAAAGTGGCGCCGGTTCCAGATCTGTGGTGCGCGGCGGACGCGCCGGGCGGCGCGAGGCACGCTGCCATACTCCCTCCCCTGTTCGACCGGGACTACCCGGCGGTCAGTACCGGCCGCTCGGCGATCATGAGCTGACGCGCATTCACGACACCGCCCTCAAGGTCCTCGCCGAACTCGGCATGTCGGATGTGACCGACGAGATCCGCGACATCGCGGTGCCGAAGGGCTGCGTAATGGGCGACGATGGCCGCCTGCGTTTCCCACGCGCCGTGATCGAGGATGTGATCGCCGGCGCCGCGAAAAACTATGTGCTGCATGGGCGCGATCCCAGCCGCGACATCGAGATCGGCGGCGACCGCGTGCATTTCTGCACCTCCGGCGAAGCGGTGCGCATTCTGGATTTCGAAACCGGCACCTATCGTCCCTCGACCCTGGTCGATCTCTACGATCTGCAGCGCCTCGCGGATTCGCTGGAGCATATCCACAATGTCGGCCAGACCGTGGTGGCGACGGAGCAGGACGACGCCTTCACCCACGACATCAACGTCGCCTATGTCTCGGCCGCGGCGACGACCAAGCCGTTCGGCATCTCCACCGCGACGGCCACGCATGTGCCGAAGCTGATCTCCCTGTTCGACATGATCCTGGGCGGCGAAGGGAAGTTCCAGAGGCGGCCCTTCTGCGTTATCGGCGGCTGCCCGATCGTCTCGCCGCTGCGCTTCGGCAAACACACCAGCGAGGTGATGGTGGCGACCGCGCGCGCCGGCCTCACCGTCGACATGTGTGTGGCTACGCAGGCCGGCGCCACCTCGCCGGCCGCGCTGGCCGGGACACTGGTGCAGACGGTGGCGGAAACGCTGGCCTGCCTCGCGGTCGTGAACTTCATCCGCCCGGGCCAGCCGATGCATCTGGGCCTGTGGCCCTTCGTCTCCGACCTGCGCACCGGCGCCTTCACCGGTGGCGGCGGCGAAGAAGCGCTGCTGCAGGCGGCGAGCGCGCAGATCGCGCGCTTCTACGGCATTCCCTCCAGCATCTCCGCCGGCATGACCGACGCCAAGCGGCCGGACGGCCAGGCGGGATTCGAGAAGGGCGTCACCGTCGCGCTCGCGGCGACCGCCGGCGGCAACCTGATCTCCGAGGTCGCCGGCATGGTCGGCAGCCTGATGGGCGTCTCGTTCGAGGCCATGGTGATGGACAACGAGATGCTGGGCATCATCCAGCGCACGCTGAAGGGCATCGAGGTCAGCGACGACACTTTGTCCTTCGAGGTGATCAAGGAAGTGATCGAAGGGCCGGGTCATTACCTGGGCCATCCGCAGACCCTGGCGCTGATGGACCGGGAATATCTCTATCCCACCATCGCCGACCGCTCGTCCTTGTCGGCCTGGGAAGAGGAAGGCTCCGTCGGCATGCTGGAAAAGGCGCGCAAGGAAGCGAAGCGCCGCCTCGCCACGCATTACCCGCAGAGCATCGACCCGAAGATCGACGCCGGGATCCGCGCCCGCTTCCCCATCCGCCTCGCCGAACGCGACATGCGGCCGGGCAACGGGCGGTGGTGAGCTAGACCACGTCCCACACCCTTTCCGGCGGGCGGCAGAGCACGGCGCCCTTGGCGGTGATGACGATGGGGCGCTCGATCAGCACCGGCTCTTCGATCATCTTCCTGATCAGCGCGTCGGCCGACAGCTTGCTCGCATCGCCCAGCGCCTCGTAGGCGTCGCCCTTGCGGCGCAGGATGTCGTGCGGTTTCGCCTTCATGCTGGCGAGCACGCGCTTCAGCTCCGCCGCGCTCGGCGGGTTCTTCAGATACTCGACGATATTCGGCTTGATGCCCTTGTCCTTCAGCCACCCCAGCACCTTGCGCGAGGTGGAGCAGCCCGGATTGTGCCAAATGGTGACAGCCATGAGAGTCTCCCGTTGTTGGGGAGACGCTAGTGCAGAGCCGTGGCGGGGATCAAGACTGCTGACTCTCTCTGCCGTCATGGCAAGGCTTGGCCTTGCCATCCACGAGTTTCGATGGGCGAGACCAAGTAGACGGAAGCAAACTCGTGGATCCCAAGGCCAAGCCTTGGGATGACGACTGAGAGGGAGAGGCGGCGGAGCTTCGCTGTCTACACCTTATACCCGCACCTGACGCCACCCCAATGGCGGCCCTTTACGACGATGGGTGCGGAGGCATCCTTCATCAGCGCGAAATTGCCGCCGCCCATGTCGCGGCGATAGGTCTGCACCACGAAGGCCTTCTCGCTGCGTCCGGCCTTCAGCCCGACGCGGTCGTTGAAGATGCGGCGGTTTCGGCAGTTGGCGGTGTTCCACACCGGATCGCCCGGCTTCTGCGGATGCGAGAACTTCTTGTTGTGGGTCGGCAGGTAGCCGTTGCGGTCGACCGCCGCGCAAAAGACGATGCGCGGATCGACATTCAGCGCCGCTTCCAGGATCGGCGGCAGCAGCCGGTCGGTCAGCGCAGTGAACCTGGTCGTCACCTGGGGCGGATCGCTGCCCGGCACCGGCTTGTATTGCTCGTCGAACAGGTCGGTCATGCTGATCTCGCCCTTGTCCAGGGCCTGCTCGAACAAGGCGGCGATCTTGGCGGCGGATTCGGTCACCACGCGGATCATCGGCGAATCGGTCGTGTCGACGCCGGCATGAGCGGTCGCCTCGATCAGATCCTCGGCCACCTCCAAGAGGCCGTTGATATGGTCCTTGGCCTGGTCCAGGTCGTGGGTCGATTTCTTCACGTCGCTGGTCAGGCCGTCGAAGGCGCTGGTCACCGCCGCGCTGCGCTCGCGCACCTGTTTGGTGTCGGCAGCGACGGCGCCGGCCTGGCGCGCGATCTCGCCGATCGCCTGGGCCGAGCTCTGAATGGCGGCGCCGATGGCGGCGGTGCCGGTCTCCACCTTGGCCGCGCGCTCGGTCGCCTCTGCACCGGCGCGGCTCAGCTCGTTCACCTGCTGCGACAGCTCCGCCAGCGTCGTGCCGATCTGGCTGGTGGCATCGCTGGTCTGCCGCGCCAGGGCTTTCACCTCGGCGGCCACCACGCCAAAGCCGCGGCCGGCATCGCCCGCCCGCGCCGCTTCGATCGTGGCATTGAGCGCCAGAAGATTGGTCTGCTTGGCGATGGCGTCGATGCTCTGCGCCACCTTGGCGATCTGGTCCAGCGCGCCACGCAATCCGCCGAGCTTGCCTTCGATGGCGGTGGCGCTGTCGGCCAGTTGCCGCAGATCGCCGAGCGAGCCTTCGATGGAGCCGCGCGAGGCATCGATGTCGGCCGACGCTTGCTCCGCCATCCTGGCGGCGGACTCGACCTCGGCCGAGATCCGCTCGTTCGCCTGGGCCATCGCCTCGGCGGTGCCGCGCAGCTCTTCGAACTGCCTGGCCTGGGCGGTCACCACCTTGGCAACCTCGTCGATGGCGCCGGCCGCGTCCGCCAATTGGACGCCGAGCGAGCCGGCTTTTTCCGCGATCTTCTGCGCGATCTCCGCGCCGCCACCCAAGCCTGGGAGCGTCTGATCCGTCATATCCCCTGACCTCGCAATATCGATAAACAGTTGTTTTGCAGATTATGGGTTAAACCTCGGTAAAATCAGGAGTTAGACAAAAGTCGTAGACCGACCGGAGTCACAGCGGGGCTGGCGCGGGCCGGCTTTTGTGACTATCTGTGGGGCAGTTCGGAGGTCCTATGAAACTGCTGTATTTCGCCTGGGTGCGGACCAACATCGGCAAGGCCGGCGAGGAATTGACGCCGCCGGCGAAGGTCCAGAACGTCGAGCAGCTCTTGAACTGGCTGGCGACGCTCGGCCCGCAATATGCCGCGGCGCTCGACCGCCGCGACGTCATCAAGGTCGCGGTCAATCAGGAATATGTCGATCCGGACGCGCCGGTCTCGCCCGGTGACGAAGTGGCGTTGTTCCCGCCGGTGACGGGCGGTTGACCTCATGACGATCAAGGTCCAGCGCGAGGATTTCGACATCGGCGCGGAGATCGCCGCGCTGACCGACGGCAACACCAAGGTCGGCGGCCTCGCCATGTTCGTCGGCCTGGTCCGCGATCTCGCCCCGCAGGGCAAGATCAGCGCCATGACGCTGGAACATTATCCCGGCATGACCGAGAAACGCCTGGCCGAGATCGCCGAAGAGGCGAAAGCGCGCTGGCCGCTCGAGGGCGTCTTGATCATCCACCGCTACGGACGGCTGGAGCCGGGCGACCGCATCGTGCTGGTCGCCGCGACATCGGCGCACCGGCAGGCGGCCTTGGATGCCTGCGCTTTCTTGATCGACTGGCTGAAGACCAAGGCGCCGTTCTGGAAGCTGGAAGAGAGTGCCGCCGGCGCCGAATGGGTCGACGCCCGCGAAAGCGACGACCACGCGGCGGCGAAGTGGCAGCGGCGCTAGGCGCCCCCTGATTCCCGCGCCTGCCGCTCCAACTCGCGGCCAAGCTTGTCGAGCAGTTGGATCGAGCCGCGCTCGCGTCCGCCGACCTCGTCCCAGCCGTCGAGGAAGGCGCCCTGCTCGGTGAAGGTCAGGCGCGTGCCCGCGCCCTCCGCACGGAATTCGACCGTCATCAGCGAGACGGAGATGCGCCGGTCGTCCAGGTGCATGTCATAGGCGATGATGATGCGCTCGTTCGGCACGATGTCCTGATAGATCGCGTTGTAGAGATGCACCGTGCCGCCAGGCGGGCCGCCGGCCAGACGTTCGCGCCCGCCGACGCGAAAATCGAGTTCGTAT
>DASZQC010000146.1:0-12035 GCA_035549815.1 Dongiaceae bacterium | reverse complement strand
CCGTGGTGGTGTCTTGCGCAAGAGCCGCAGGAACCGTGCTGAAGCCGAGGAGCGCGGCGCACAAGGCCGCGACCGCCGCCATCGCCGGCGCGCCTGCCATCCGCCTCACGCTCTTGTGCCCAGGCTTCATCCGCCCAACCTCATCCACCTTGATTTTCCTGCCCCGGTTCCTGTTGGACCGGCGCGGCCGGCTCCTGATTTTTCTGCTTCGGGTATATCTTCATATACGCCTTGCCGGTGAAAACGATAGTGTCGCCTTCATCCTGGACCCGGAATCCTTCCGAAAACAGCTCGCCGTCGCCATTCTGGCCCTCGACCGGGGCGCTGCCCTCGGCGGTCTTGTCCTTCATGTTGATGGTGGCGCTGTCGGTCTGGAACGACAGCCCGTTGTCATGGAACAGGGTCACATCGCCATTGAGGGTGATGATGTCGGAATCCCGGTCCAGCATGCCTTCCTGCGCGGTGAGCGCCACATAGGCGCCGTTCGACATGACGATGTCGGCCAGCGGTTTCTTCAGCGCGATATGCCGCTCGTCGCCGTCGGCGTGGGAGGCGGCTTCGGCGGTGATGCTGTATGGCCGGCCCTTGTCGTCCTTGCCATCATATTTGACGTCGTTGACGGTCACCTCGGCCTTCTCCGTCGGGCCCACATTCTGCATCTTTTCGACGGTGATGACACGCTCGCTGGCCTGCACCCACCACCAGTAGACGAGATAGGCGACGGTCACGATCGCGATCAGCGGCAGCGCGATCTTCAGGAAGGTGAGCGGAGCCTTGCGGCGGCGCAGCGGGCGGCCACGCGGCGTGCTCAGCCGGCGCATCTGTCCCGGCTCGGGCGCCGTGGGCGCAATCGGCGGCGCCGGCTGGTCGGGAAAATCCGCGGCTTCGGAATCGTCGGTCATGGCCTAGGCGACACCGGCTCTCAGGCAATCATGCATGCGCACGATGCCGACCGGCTTGCCTTCCTCGATCACGAACAGGGAGGTGATGGATTTCTCGTTCATCACATGCAGCGCTTCCGCCGCCAGGGCGTTGGCGCGGATGGTGCGCGGATGCGCGGTCATCACTTCGGATGCGCGGCGATGCAGCAGATCGTCGCCCATATGGCGCCGCAAGTCGCCGTCGGTGATGATGCCCGCCAGATTGCCCGCCGCATCGACAATGCCGACGCAGCCATAGGTCTTGGCGCTGATCTCCAGGATCGCATCCTGCATGCCGGCATCGATGGCGATCAGCGGCAATTCCTTGCCCGCATGCATCAGGTCGGCGACGCGCAGCAATTTCTGGCCCAGCTTGCCGCCCGGATGAAGCTGGTGGAAATCCTCCGCCGAGAAGCCCTTGCGCTCCAGAAGTGCAACGGCGAGCGCATCGCCCAGCGCCAGCATCATGGTGGTGGAGGTGGTGGGCGCGATGCCGATCAGGCCGGCCTCGCCTACGTTGGGCAGCAGCAGGGTGACATCGGCGGCGCTGCCCAGCGCGCTGTCGCCGCGGCTGGTGATGGCGATCAGCGGGATCGACCAGCGTCGCGTGTAATTGATGATGTCGGCCAGCTCGAAAGTCTCGCCGGAATTGGACAGCGCCACCACGGCATCCGCCGGCGTCACCATGCCGAGGTCGCCGTGGCTGGCTTCCGCCGGATGGACGAACTGGGCCGGGGTTCCGGTCGAGGCGAAGGTGGCGGCGATCTTGCGCGCGATATGGCCGCTCTTGCCCATGCCGGTAACGATGACCCGGCCGGTCACCCGGGCCAGCAGGTCCAGCGCCTTGCCGACCTTGCCGTCGAGTTCCCCGGCCAGGCGCAGCAGGGCCTCGGCTTCCTGGCGCAGGACGCCCTGGGCCGCAGCCAACCCGTCGGCCGCCGCAGCACCGTTCTGAATCTCCGCTGCCCCGCCTTTAACCCGTGCCGTCACTGCCCTCTCCCATGCGGCTTCCGGACGATACCCGTCGAAACCCGCCAAATCCAGCCAACACCCTAATTCCGGTTACTTTATGTCCACTTTGGACAGGTCGTTTCTGGACGTTGGAGGTTCAGGACGCAGGTTCAATCCGGCTAAATGCCACTGGGCCAAATGTCACCCGGCTAAATGTCACCGGGGCAAAGCGCCTCAATGCTCGAAAATGTCCGGCTGGTCCCAGCCCAGGCGGTCGAGCGCCGCGCGGGTGGGCAGGAAGCTGAAACAGGCCTCGGCCAGCGCGCGACGGCATTCCCGGTCCAGGACCGGGTCCAGCTTGTCCTTGAGCTGATGCAGATAGAGCACGTCGGCGGCGGCGTATTTGAGCTGCTCCGGTGTCAGCGTCTCGGCGCCCCAGTCGGAGGTCTGCTGCTGCTTCGACAGATCGATGCCGAGCAGCTCCTTGCACAGATCCTTGAGCCCGTGGCGGTCGGTGAAGGTGCGCACCAGCTTGGCGGCGATCTTGGTGCAATAGACCGGCGCGCAATTGACATCCAAAGTGACCTTCAGCGCGGTCAGATCGAAGCGCGCGAAATGGAACAGCTTCAGGATATTGGGATCTTCGAGCAGGGCCTGCAGATTTGGCGCACGCACCTTGCCGCCGGCTGGCGCCTTCGGAATCTGCACCAGGTGGCAGACACCGTCGCCCTGGCTCAGTTGCACGAGGCACAACCGGTCGCGCGCCGGGTTGAGGCCCATGGTCTCGGTATCGACGGCGACCACCGGGCCCAGTTTCAGATTGGCCGGCAGATCGCCGCGGTAGAACTCAATGCTCATCCAACGTCCTTGAAAGCCCAAATCTCCCGGGCCGAATCGGTCGAGGCAGCCCGAACGGCCGCCGATTCGGCAATCCTGATCCCATTCGGCGGATTTGGCAAAATCCGGCCGGAGGCCCGGCCCGGCTCAAAACGGGAGCCGACAAGCGAAGCGTCCTAGAGAGATGGTGCCCAGGAGAAGACTCGAACTTCCACGGGTTGCCCCACAGGTACCTGAAACCTGCGCGTCTACCAATTCCGCCACCTGGGCCGAACGCACATCCCGCTGGGAAGCGGGGGTCGCGCGGCGCGGCGCATTCTGTTCAGAAAAGCCGCAAAGTCAACTGGCTTTTGCGGCGTTTACAAGCGGCCTAGCCTGGCACAACCTGACCCGTACGGGCGGCACAACGGGAGATCGAAGATGGCGCAACCCCTGGTCACGGTCTTCGGCGGCTCCGGCTTCGTGGGCCGCCACGTGGTGTCGCGCCTGGCGCAGGAGGGCTGGCAGGTGCGCGTCGCGGTGCGCCGCCCGGACGAGGCCCTGTTCCTGAAGCCCGCCGGCGCGATCGGCCAGGTGACGCCGATCGCCGCCAATATCCGTGACCGGACCTCCGTCGCGCGCGCCGTCGCCGGCGCCGACGCAGTGATCAACCTGGTCGGCATCCTCTATGAGAGCGGCCGGCAGCGCTTCAAATCCGTGCAGGCGGACGGACCTGCCCAGGTCGCCGAGGAAGCGGCGCGCGCCGGCGCCAGCAGGTTCGTGCAGGTTTCCGCCATCGGCGCAGATGCCAATTCCAAATCGGCCTATGCCCGGACCAAGGGGGCGGGGGAGGCTGCGGTGCTGCGCGTCTTTCCCACCGCGACGATCATCCGCCCGTCGATCATCATCGGGCCGGAGGACGGCTTCTTCAACCGCTTCGCCCAGATGGCGATGCTGTCGCCGGCCTTGCCGCTGATCGGCGGCGGCCGCACCAGGTTCCAGCCGGTCTATGTCGGCGACGTCGCCGCCGCCATCGCCAACGCGCTGAAGCTGCCGGAGGCGCAGGGCAAGACCTATGAACTCGCCGGCCCCCGCACCTACACGTTCAAGGAGCTGATGCGGATCCTGCTGCGCGAGATCGAGCGCAAAAGGCTGTTGCTGCCGCTGCCTTTCGCCATCGCCGGATTGATGGGTGCCGTGATGCAATGTTTGCCGAGCCCGCAACTGACGCTGGACCAGGTACGCCTGCTGAAGCGCGACAATGTCGCAGCGCAAGGCGCTTTGGGATTGCAGAATCTCGGCGTGCAGCCGACGGCGCTGGAGAGCGTGGTGCCGACCTATCTCGACAAATATCGCAAGCGCGGCAACGCGCCGCGCGAGTGATTCTTCAGCAGGCGGGTCCGCCGGCCAGATAGAAGACGTAGAGCACGAACAGGCCGAGCGCGAGGCGATAGGCCACGAAGGGCGTGAAGCTGGCGCGCCGCACCCAATACATCAGGAAGGCGATGGCCAGGAATCCGGCGATGGCCACCAGGGCGATCATCAGCCCGGCATTCTGCAGCGCCGCCGCCTCGCCCGCGCGGAACAGCAGCCAGCCTTTGTAGAGGCCGGTGAAGAAGATCACCGGGATCGACAAGAGGAAGGAGAAGCGCACGGCATCCGGCCGCTCGAACCCCATGATGCGGCCAATCGTCATGGCAAGGCCGACGCGGCTGGCGCCGGGAATGACGGCGAGGCACTGGAAGATGCCGATGGCGAGCGCGCTGCCGAAGCTCAGATGCTCGATGCGGCGCACCGTCAGGCCCATCTTGTCGGCGATATAAAGCAGCGCGCCGAAGCCGATCAGGGCGCCGGCCACCACCAGCGGGCTGTTCCATTGCCCGGCCAGATAAACCTCTCCCGCATAGCCCGCCGCCAGCGCCGGAATGGCAGCCACCAGCAGCAGGCCGATCAGCCGCACCCGGGAGTCGCGCTTGCCGCGCAGGACCTTGTAGGCGCCCTGGCTCATGCTCAGCAGGTCGCGCCAGAAATAGGCGATCAGGGCCAGCAGCAAACCGATCTCCGCCGCGACCTGCAGGACCAGCCCCTGGGTCGGCCAGCAATAAAATTGCGGGATCAGGAGCAGGTGGCCCGAGGCACTGACGGGCAGAAATTCGGTGATGCCCTGAACAATGGCCAGGACCAGGAGATCGATGTTCGGCACTGGGCGGGACCCTGCGATGGCGTGCAAAACCTTATAGCACGGCCGAATCTGGTTAAAAACGCACCATATAGTCTTAAATCGGTACTATTATTCTCTGACCGATCGGCCAGACTGTCGCGCGGATGTCATTCGGACGAGGCAGAATCGCAATTGAGACAGTAATATTGACGTAACGTCAAATTTCTTGTGGATTGGTCGCAAAGTTTGACCTATTCTTTGGCTTTCGGCGCCCCCGCGCGCCGGTTGCTGGTCAGCTTCTGGGGGCTGCGATGGCCGAACATCTGCTCAAATTCGTCAATCTGCCCAAGGCCATGCCCGACAAAAGGGCGGCCGAGTCGCGCCGCGCCGACTTCCAGGAAATCTATGAGCGCTTCCGCCCGGCGGAGGCCAAGGCGCAATCCAGCCGCTGCTCGCAATGCGGCGTGCCCTTCTGCCAAGTGCATTGCCCGCTGCAGAACAACATCCCCGACTGGTTGAAGCTGACCGCCGAGGGGCGGCTAGAGGAGGCCTATGAGATCTCGTCGGCCACCAACACCTTCCCGGAGATCTGCGGCCGCATCTGCCCGCAGGACCGCCTGTGCGAAGGCAATTGCGTCATCGAGCAATCCGGCCACGGCACTGTCACCATCGGGTCGGTCGAGCGCTACATCACCGACACCGCCTTCGAGATGGGCTGGGTGAAGCCGATCAAGCCGGCGCGCGAGTTGAAGACTTCCATCGGTATCGTCGGCGCCGGACCCGCCGGCCTCGCCGCCGCCGACGCTTTGCGCCGCAGGGGCCACCAGGTGACGGTCTATGACCGCTACGACCGGGTCGGCGGGCTGATGATCTATGGCATTCCCGGCTTCAAGCTGGAGAAGCCGATCGTGCTGCGCCGCGCCGAGCAGCTCATCGAGGGCGGCATCCAGTTCAAGCTGAACTTCGAACTCGGCCGCCACGGCACCTTGGCCGATCTGCGCCAGCGCCACGACGCGGTGCTGATCGCCACCGGCGTCTACAAGGCGCGCGAGATGGGCGGGCCGGGCAGCGGGCTCGACAACATCGTGCCCGCCCTCTCCTACCTCACCGCCAGCAACCGCGTCGGCCTCGGCGACAGCGTGGAAGCGTTCGACAGCGGCGCGCTGAACGCGGCCGGCAAGCGCGTGGTCGTCATCGGCGGCGGCGACACCGCGATGGATTGTGTGCGCACCGCCGTGCGCCAGGGCGCCACCTCGGTCCACTGCGTCTATCGCCGCGACCGCGACAATATGCCGGGCTCGCAGCGCGAAGTGGCGCATGCCGAGGAGGAAGGTGTGCAGTTCGTCTGGCAGGCGCAGCCGGAAGCGTTCCTGGGCGATGCCGGCAACAAGGTCAGCGGCGTGCGCTGCCAGCGCATCCATCTCGGCCTGCCCGACGCCACCGGCCGGCAGATGCCGCAAGTGATCGACGGCTCCGGCTTCGCCATCGAGGCCGACCTCGTCATCAAGGCGCTGGGCTTCGATCCGGAGGACATGGCGGCGGCGACCGGCAGCAAGGACCTGGCGCTCACCAACTGGGGCACGTTGAAGATTGACTGGCGTACTTTGATGACCAGCGAGCCCGGCGTGTTCGCCGCCGGCGACATCGTGCGCGGCGCGTCTCTCGTCGTGTGGGCGATCCGCGACGGCCGCGACGCGGCGGCGGCGATCGACAGCTACGTCACGCAATCCCGCGCCAAGCTGGCGGCGGAGTGACGGCGATGATGATGCTGGCTCTTACACTCACTCCGTCGTCATGGTCGTGCTCGGCACGACCATCCACGAGTTTGCTTGCGACGATCCGATGCTGCCCGTCGAAACTCGTGGATGGTCGGACCAAGTCCGACCATGACGTAGAGTATTTTGGCGGCAGCGTGCCTTTTGCGGAGGCCATCATATGAAGAATTGGGCCGAAACCTACATCGAACAGGCGCGGCATCTGAAAGACACCGGCCTTTACGATCCGGCGGACGAGCATGATGCCTGCGGCGTCGGCGTCATCGCGGCGATCGATGGCGAGCCGCGGCGCGAGATCGTGCTGATGGGGATCGAGGCGCTGAAAGCCGTGTGGCACCGCGGCGCGGTTGACGCCGACGGCAAGACCGGCGACGGCGCCGGCATCCATGTGCAGATTCCGCACGCCTTCTTCGAGGATTACGTCCGCAAGGTCGGCCAGGAGCTGAGCCCCGGCAAGCTCGGCATCGGTATGATCTTCCTGCCGCGCACCGACCTCGGCAAACAGGAGACCTGCCGCGTCGTCGTCGAGCGCGAGATCCTGAACTACGGCTACACCATCTATGGCTGGCGCCAGGTGCCGGTGAATATCGGCATCATCGGCGAAAAGGCCAACGCCACGCGCCCCGAGATCGAGCAGATCATGATCGCGAACTCGAAGGGCGCGAGCGAGGAGCAGTTCGAGACCGACCTCTATGTGATCCGCCGGCGCATCGAGCGCGCCGCGGCCGAGGAGGGCATCGGCGAGCTCTATATCTGCTCGCTCTCCTGCCGCTCGGTCATCTACAAGGGCATGTTCCTGGCCGAACAGCTCACCGCCTTCTATCCCGATTTGCTGGACGACCGCTTCGTCTCCAACTTCGCGGTCTATCACCAGCGTTACTCGACCAACACCTTTCCCACCTGGAACCTGGCGCAACCGTTCCGGGTCATCGCCCACAATGGCGAGATCAACACGCTGAAGGGCAACGTCAACTGGATGAAGGCGCACGAGACGCGCATGGATTCCAGCGTCTATGGCGAGCGCATGGCCGAGCTGAAGCCGGTGGTGCAGCCGGGCGGCTCGGATTCCGCGGCCCTCGACAACGTGTTCGAGATCATGACCACGGAAAAGCGTCCGCTGCCGATGGTAAAGTGTCTGCTGGTCCCGGACGTGTGGGACGGCCGCGCCGCCATGCCGCAGAGCCACAAGGATCTGTTCTCCTATTGCAACTCGGTGATGGAGCCGTGGGACGGCCCGGCGGCCATCTGCGGCTTTGCCGGCAATTGGGTCGTGGCTTTCACCGACCGCAACGGCCTGCGGCCGCTCCGCTATGCCATCACCAATGACGGGCTGCTGGTCGCGGGATCGGAGACCGGCATGGTGAAGCTGGCGGAGGACCGCATCGGCCGCAAGGGCCGCCTCGGCCCCGGCCAGATGATCGCGGTCAACCTGGAAGAGGGCAAATTCTATGATCACCGCGAGATCATGGACCAGCTCGCCGACAGCGCCGAGTTCAGCGCCTGGGTCAAGAACATCACCGTCATCGACGATCTGTTGAAGAAGACGCGCGGCGAGCCGGCGCGCTTCGACAAGGAGACGCTGCGCCGCCGCCAGGTCGCGGCCGGCCTCAGCATGGAAGATCTGGAGCTGGTGCTCCAGCCGATGGTGGAAGACGCCAAGGAGGCCATCGTCTCCATGGGCGACGACACGCCGCTGGCGATCCTGAGCGAGCAATATCGCGGCCTGCACCATTTCTTCCGGCAGAATTTCAGCCAGGTCACCAACCCGCCGATCGATAGCTTGCGCGAGCAGCGGGTGATGAGCTTGAAGACGCGCCTCGGCAACCTCGGCAACGTCATGGACGAGGATGAGGGCCAGTGCCGCCTGCTGCAGCTCGATTCACCGGTGCTGTTGACCGCCGAGTTCCAGGCCATGCGCGCCTATATGGGTCAGAGCGCGGCGGAGATCGATTGCACCTTCGATCCCAAAGCCGGCGACCATGCGCTGCGCGACGCGATCCAGACCATCCGCCGCCAAGCGGAGGATGCGGTGCGCGGCGGGGCCACGCATGTGATCCTGTCGGATGAGCGCGCCGGGCCGGGCCGCGCCGCCATCCCCATGATCCTGGCGACGGGCGCCGTGCATGTGCACCTGCTGCGCCAGCAATTGCGCACCTTCACCTCGCTCAATGTGCGTTCCGGCGAATGCCTGGACGTGCATCATTTCGCGGTGCTGGTCGGCGTCGGCGCCACCACCATCAACGCCTATGTGGCGGAGGCTTCCATCGCCGACCGCCATGGCCGCGGCCTGTTCGGCAAGCTGGACCTCGACGAATGCCTGGAACGGTTCCGCTACGCCGTCGACCAGGGCCTGTTGAAGGTCATGAGCAAGATGGGCATCGCGGTGATCTCTTCGTATCGCGGCGGCGCCAATTTCGAGGCCTTGGGCCTGTCGCGCACGCTGGTGGCCGAGTATTTCCCGAACATGCCGTCGCGCATTTCCGGCATCGGCATGCCGGGTATTCAAAAGAGGATCAGTGCCCTCCACGCGCGTGCCTGGAACCCGGACGCCATCGCGCTGCCGATCGGCGGCTTCTACAAGTATCGCAAGGGCGGCGAGACTCACGCCTGGGCCGCGGACGCCATCCACACGCTGCAATCGGCGGTGGCCAGCGAATCCTACCAGACCTTCAAGCGCTACAGCGAGATGATCGCCAAGGCGCCCCCGGTGGCCTTGCGCGATCTGATGGATTTCGTGCCGACCGGCCATTCGATCTCCATCGACGAGGTCGAGAGCATCACCGAGCTGCGCAAGCGCTTCGTGACGCCGGGCATGTCGCTGGGCGCACTGTCGCCGGAAGCGCATGGCACGCTCAACATCGCCATGAACCGCATCGGCGCCAAGTCGGACAGCGGCGAAGGCGGCGAGGATCCGGCGCGCTTCAAGCCGCGCGCCAACGGCGACAACGAGAATTCCGCGATCAAGCAGATCGCCTCGGGCCGTTTCGGCGTCACCGCCGAATACCTCGCCAATTGCCGCGAGATCGAGATCAAGGTGGCTCAAGGAGCGAAACCTGGCGAAGGCGGCCAGTTGCCCGGCTTCAAGGTGACGCTGGAGATCGCCAAGCTGCGCCATGCCACCCCCGGCGTGTCGCTGATCTCGCCGCCGCCGCATCACGACATCTATTCGATCGAGGATTTGGCGCAGCTCATCTACGATCTGAAGCAGATCAACCCGACCGCCAAGGTGTGCGTGAAGCTCGTCGCGCGTTCCGGTATCGGCACCATCGCCGCCGGCGTCGCCAAGGCGAAGGCCGACGTGATCCTGATCTCCGGCCACGTGGGCGGCACCGGCGCTTCGCCGCACACCTCCATCAAATATGCCGGCATCCCGTGGGAAATGGGCTTGGCCGAGGCGCACCAGGTGCTGACCCTCAACCGCCTGCGCCACCGTGTGCGGCTGCGCACCGATGGCGGCATCAAGACCGGCCGCGACGTGGTCATCGCCGCGATCCTGGGCGCGGAGGAATTCGGCATCGGCACGGCGTCGCTGGTCGCCATGGGCTGCATCATGGTGCGGCAGTGCCATTCCAACACCTGCCCGGTGGGCGTCTGCACGCAGGACCCGAAGCTGCGGGAGCGCTTCTCCGGTTCCGCCGAGAAGGTCGTCAACCTGTTCAGCTTCATCGCCGAAGAGGTACGCGAGATCCTGGCCTCGCTGGGCTATCGCACCTTGAACGAGGTGATCGGGCGCACCGAACTGATCGAGCAGGTGAGCCGCGGCGCCGCCGACCTCGACGACCTCGACCTCAACCCGCTGCTGTCGCAGGCGGACCCCGGCGACCAGGCGCGCTATTGCACGCTGGAAGGCCGCAACGAGGTGCCGGACACGCTCGACGCCAAGATGGTCGAGGACGCCAAGCCCCTGTTCGAGGCGGGCGAGAAGATGCAATTGCAGTACAACATCCGCAACACCTACCGCGCCATCGGCACGCGCCTCTCCGCGCACATCACCAAGCGCTTCGGCATGACGGGGTTGAAGCCCAATCACCTGACCGTGCGCCTGCGTGGCTCCGCCGGCCAATCGCTTGGCGCCTTCGCCGTGCAGGGCGTGAAGCTGGAGGTGTTCGGCGACGCCAACGACTATGTCGGCAAGGGGTTGTCGGGCGGCACCATCGTCGTGCGGCAGCTCCCCTCCTCCAAGCTCAACAGCCAGGAGAACACCATCATCGGCAACACGGTGCTCTATGGCGCCACGGCCGGCAAATTGTTCGCCGCCGGCCAAGCGGGCGAGCGCTTCGCCGTGCGCAACTCGGGCGCCGACGTGGTGGTCGAGGGCTGCGGCTCCAACGGCTGCGAATACATGACCGGCGGCACTGCCGTGATCTTGGGCAAGGTCGGCGACAATTTCGCCGCCGGCATGTCGGGCGGCATGGCCTATGTCTATGACGAGGGCGATACGTTCCCGCTATTCGTCAATCCAGGCTCGGTCGTGTGGCAGCGGCTGGAATCCAGCTTCTGGGAAGAGCGCCTGCGCGATCTGATCGAGGAGCATGCGGAGGAGACGCAATCGCGCTTCGCCCGCCGCCTGCTCAATGACTGGATGCTGGAGCGCGGTAAGTTCTGGCAGGTCGCGCCGAAGGAAATGCTGGACAAGCTCGCCCATCCGCTAAGCGATGCGCGCGTCGCCGTGCCGGCGGAGTAGACGATGCCGACGCCTGTCCTGATCATTCCCGGCCTGGGCGGGTCCGGGCCGGAGCATTGGCAGAGCCTGTGGGAGCCGCGCCTGGGCGCCACGCGCGTCGACCAGGCGGACTGGGATGTGCCGGACCGCCACGGCTGGATCAGCCATCTGGATGCCGCGATCGCCGCGTCGCCGCAGCCGCCGGTCCTGGTGGCGCATAGCCTGTCCTGCGCTTTGGTTGCCTGCTGGGCCGCCTTGCATCGCCGGCCCATCCACGGCGCGCTGCTGGTCGGGCCGGCGGATGTCGATTCCGACACCCATACGCCGGACGTGGCGCATGTCTTCCGCCCGATGCCGATGACGCGCCTCCCCTTCCGCACCATCGTCGTCGCCAGCCGTGACGATCCCTACGTCGATTTCGCGCGCGCCGAGGCTTTTGCCAGGGCCTGGGGCGCCGAGCTGGTGGATGCGGGCAAGGCCGGCCACATCAACACCGACGCCGGCTACGGCGAATGGCCGGAGGGCGAGAAGCTGCTGGCGCGGCTCATGGCATGACGTGCGCATGACTCGGATCAACAGTTCAGGGTCACCCCATGCCAACAACATCAGTCAAGGCGAACAAAAAGAAAATTGGGCGCCGCTGCGAGCCACATCAACTGTCCTTCGCTCACTGAAGGTGGGTGTTGAGGGCTTCACTCCTTCCAAATTCGGTTGGGGCCACTTGCATCTTTCAAATGGTCGCGCACTGA
>DASZQC010000145.1:0-6779 GCA_035549815.1 Dongiaceae bacterium | reverse complement strand
ACCGACGTGCCAAAGATCGTCGATTGGTATATGGATGGAAAGATCAACATCGACGATCTGATCACGCACAAGCTGAAGCTCGAGGACATCAACCAGGGCTTCGACCTGATGCACCAGGGCAAGTCGATCCGCAGTGTGGTGATCTACTAAGCATCGTCGTGCAACCATACGGGCAACGTTCGATGACACGCCCGGCTGTCGCATTGATATGGGTTATCTGGCTCCTGGAATTGCACAGTAGTGCCGGCGCCCAGGACATGATGGGCCAGGTCAACCTGTCCTCGCCCGCCTTCACGGAGGCGGAGATGAGCCGCGCCGAGGTGGCCGCCCTGCTCGATCAACGTGGCGAAGACCAAGCGGTCGATCTCTCTCAGAAAAAGCTGAACGGTCTCGATCTCTCCAACCTGGATTTCGCCGGCGCCAACCTGCGTGGAGCCTATCTCAACAAGGCAAAGCTGACGGGGGCCAATCTTGATGGCGCCATCCTGGATCAGGCCTGGGCCTTGAACGGCGACTTCTCAAAGGCGAGCCTGCAAGGCGCCTCGCTGTTCGCGGCGCAGATGCGGGACGCGGATTTCTCCAACGCAGATCTGTCGGGCGCGCGCATCGCGGCCGATCTGACGCGGAGCAACCTGGCCGGCGCGACGCTGGCGGGCGCCGACCTTTCCGCCGATATGAAGAACCAATCCATGGGGTTGATGCGGGCGGTGCTGGATTCCGCCAATCTGAGTGGCGCGGATCTGAGCGGCGCCAACCTGTCCCGCGCGCGGCTGAGATTCGCGAAGCTGGCCGGCGCCGATCTCTTGCGGGCCGATCTCTCGCGGGCCGATCTCGCCGGCGCGGATCTGACCGGAGCCAAGGTCGCGGGCGCCAATTTCGATGGCGCGGAGGTGGCTTCGGCGAAGCTGATCGACCTGATGGAAGAGGCGCTGGCGGTCAATCTCGACCGCGCGAGCAATCTCGATCGCGCCGTGCGCGAGTGACCGCTAAGCCGGAACCGGCGCCTTAGGCGCCGCGACCCGGCTCAAGCCGCCAGCGGCTGAGCTCGAAGCCCGGATGCTTGTCCATCCATTGGGCGACCAGCGATTGGGCCTGGACGAATGCCATCGACGGATTTGCCGACAGCTCGGTCACCGGCTGTTCGTAATCCCGGCAATCCGAAGGCGTCCCGGCCAGGCACACGGTGATTAGCAGCGTGTAGAGCATGACTCGTTCTCGCACCCCAATTCGGCGGGCGGTACCGGCGAAGCCATCCTTGCACCGCGCGCAACATGCCCACGTTAACCACATCCGGCTTAAAGCCCGGTTAGCGGTGATGGTCCCCCGACCGACCGGCCCTGTGGGGCCATGCTGCAATGCAGCGCGAGAAGAATATTGAAGTACTGAGCATTGGCAATAGGAATACTGCACCGCAGCATAGCATGGCAATGCGGTCTAGGCCGGATGCCGGGTTGCAAGCCTCGGAAATCCCCGGGAAATGCGGCTATGGCTGGCCGGCTGGCAGCTCTTCCTGAATGGCGCGGGACAGGGCGAACAGGCGCTGTTCCAGCACCCGCGGCTGCTCGCAAACGGCGGGCAGGAGGCGTTGCCGGTCGTCGAAGATGCGAGCGTCCCAATCGACTTGCTGCTGCAGGGCGACGCGTTGTTCCGCCACCTTCAGGTCGGTCGTATTGGCGTCGAGCTCGCCCAGTTCCTTCCAGCCTTCCTCGATGCGGCGGGCAAGTGCGTCCTGCCGCCGGTTGAAACGCTTGATGCCTCGGACGATGTCATTGCGCTCGGCATTCAAGGTTTCGAACAGGCCGCCGAACAAAGCCGTCAGCGCCTCGGCGCGCGCCGTCCCTTCGTAACCGGCGGCGAAACGGCGGATGCTGGCGATCGCCTCCTCCTGCGCCGTGTGGCGCGGGGCGATCTGGCTGACCAGGGCGGCGATGGCCGGGCTCTGCCGCCAGCTATCCTGGCCGTTCTGCGGATCGGGCCCAGACCAGACGGCGCCGACGGACAATTCCCTGCGCAGAGGTTGTTCACAAGGCCATTCGCTGCCCACATTCGCCGTCGGGGGCGCGTCAGTCGTGGCGGCTCCGGGCGCTTCGGTACTTTGTGCCATCGCGCCATGTACCAGCAGTGTGGCCACGAGAGGCACGGGCAGGCAGAGAAGGACGGTGCGGAGCGGCATGTGTGTTCTCCTTCAGGTGGCGGCACCGGCGCGCACGCGGGTGATGATGCCCTTCGACGGGTCATAGGCGACGATCGCGCCGCCGACGAAAGCGACGGCGCAGGCCAACACCACCAGCGCGGAAAATCCCTCGAACCGGCCATAGAGCGCGAAACGGATCAGCTCGACCGCGTAGGTGAAGGGATTGAGCGCGCAGATGTCGCGCAGGACGGGGCTCGCTTCTTCCACCTTCCACAGCGGATAGAGCGCGGAGGAGGTGAAGAACATCGGGAAGATGATGAAGTTCATCACGCCGGCGAAATTCTCGAGCTGCCGGATCATCGAGGAGAGCAACAGGCCCAGCCCGCCCAGCATCAGGCCGGACAGCAGCAGCGCCGGCAGCACCCAGAGATAGCCCATCGGCGGCAGCGCAATCCCGTAGGCGAGCGCGATCAGCAGGAAAACATAGACCTGCGCCAGCGACAGAAGCGTGCCCGACAGCAGCTTGGAGAACAGCAGGAACCAGCGCGGCGCCGGGCTGGTCAGCAGCACGCGCATGCTGCCGACCTCGCGGTCATAGACCATGGAAAGCGAGCTCTGCATGCCGTTGAAGAGCTGGATCATCGCCACCAGCCCGGGGATGACATATTCGTCGTAGAGAATGTAGGTCTCGTAGGGCGGCACGATCGAGACGCCCAGCACCGAGCGGAATCCGGCGGCGAAGACGAAGAGCCAGATCAAGGGCCGTACCAGAGCCGCGACGAAGCGGCTGCGCTGCTGCAGGAAGCGCAGGATCTCGCGCCAGGCGATGCCCAGGAAACAGCGAAGCAGGCCGCCGGCGCTCATGCCGCCGCCTCCGTTACCCGGCGGAATGCGTCGTTCAGGCCGTCCGCGCCCAGGGCCGAGACGACGTCGCGCGCCTGTCCCTGCCGCAATATCCGGCCGCGATGCAGGATGACGATCAGGTCGTCCGCATCGACCTCGTCGATCAGGTGCGTGGCCCACAGGACGGCGACGCCGCGGTCGCGCACCAGGCCCCGCACATCGGCCAGGATGTCGGCCCGGCTGCGCACGTCCAATCCAACGGTCGCTTCGTCACACAGCAGCAGACGCGGGGCGTGCAACAGGGCGCGGGCGATCTCGATGCGCCGCGATTCGCCGCCCGACAGGGTGCGGATCTTGCGGTCGGCCTCCTTGGCAAGGTTCATGCGCTGCAGTTCCGCCGCGATGCGCGCATTGGCGATCTGGCGCGGCAGGCCGTGCAAAGCGGCGTGGTAGGCGAGATTCTGCCGCGCGGTCAGGTCCGGGTCGATGGCGCGCTGCTGGAACACCACTCCCATCTGGGCCAGGGCGATCGAACTTTCCCGCCGCACGTCGTGGCCGAAGACACGGATGCTGCCCTGCTGCGCGGCGTAGAGGCGTGTGACCAGCGACAGCAAGGTGGTCTTGCCGGCGCCGTTCGGTCCCAGCAGAGTCACTAGCCGGCCGGGCGGGACGGCGAAGCCGACATTGTCGAGAATGACGCGACCGCCGATGCGGTGCGTCAAGCCGCTGACCGACAGCGCATCCATTGGTTGGCTCTGATCGCCGGCCACTTCCAAAGGGTCGCGTTGCGCGAGGCTGGCCATGTCAGCGGATGGCCACGCCCCAGGGCAGCTCGCCGACCGGGATGGAGCGCAGCACCTTTCTCGCCGCGACGTCGATGACCGACACGTCGTTCGATTCGCCATTGGTGGAAACCAGGAGCTTGGCGTCCGGCGTGAAGGCGAGCTGCCAGACGCGCTGTCCGACCAGGAGGTAGTCCTGCACCTCGTGGCTGGCGACATCGATCACGGCGACACGATTGGCGGGGCCGAGGGCCACGAAAGCGGTCTTGCCGTCGGGTGTGATCTTGACTCCCACCGGCTGGATGGTGTCGGCGCGCACGCCCTGGATGGCGAACTCGATCTTCGTGACGATCTTGCGGGTCGCGACGTCGATGACGCTGACCGTGCCGCCGATCTCGGCGGAGACCCAGAGCTCCTTGCCGTCCGGCGTGAACTCGGCATAGCGCGGCCGCGAATCGACCAGGACGTTGTCGGTGATCTCGAGCGTCGACGTATCGACGAAATGCGCCATGTTGGTGGTCTCGGACGTGTTGATCATGATCTTGTCGTCCGGACTGACCGCCATGCCCTCCGGCTCGACCCCGACCGGGATCTCGGCGCTGATGACGCCTTGTGCGAGGTCGAGGACCGTCACGAAGTTGTTGTCTTCGTTCGCGATGTAGAGCTTGGTTCCGTCCCGCGACAGCACGAACAGCTCGGGATCCGGGCCGCTCGGCAGGGTCTGCACAACTTTCAGGGTCTCGAGGTCCAACACCTCGATATGGTCGGCGTCGCTGGTGCAGATGTAGAGCAGCTTCTTATCATGGCTCAGCGTGATGCCGCGCGGCCGCTCGCCGACCGGCACCGTCGCGACGGGTTCCATCTTCTCCAGATCGAGGACGGTGATGGTGTTGCCCTTCTCGTTGGAGACATAGGCTGTGTTGGCTTGCACCTGCGCCGTTGCGAAACAGGCGATCATTGAAACGAGTCCAGAGGCTGCCAACTTTCTCATCGCGTCCCTCCGTGTGAGCGTCAGGGGTTCAGGCGACAGGTCGAATCCGGTTCGTCATGGCCGAGCGAATCGAGCGGCGTGCGCTGATGCAGGAACCCCTCCTGCGGCGACACCGACACCAGCATCAGCGGCGAGGCGAGCAGGATCGGCTGGCGCAGTTGCTGGTCCCATCTGCGGAAGCTGAGCGGCTTGCCCTTGAAGGCTGCCAGCTCGAACGTGTCGGAGGTGATGTAGCCGCGCAGGGTCGCCGGGTCGGCGCTATTGGTACGGGTGACGGCTTCGCCGATGCTGCGCACGGCTTCCCAGGCGGCATAGTCGCGCTCCAGCATCCAGCGATTGAAGGCCCGGGTGAAGCGGCGCTGCAATTGCGTGCCGCCCCATTGCTCCTGGCTGCGATGCCAGGCGGTCGGCACCAGCCCCTGCGTGCCGACCACCGGCCGTGGGTCCCAGGTGCGATAAGGCAGATATTCGCCGAACACCTCGCTCTCGTCCGCCACCACCAGCACGTCATATGCGGGCAGGCGCTGGGTCAGCTTGATCATCTGCTCGCGCACCTGCTGCTCGCCGGTATCGGTGCGGCGCGCGCCCGCCTGGAATTCATAGGCGCGCTCCTCGACGATCTCGGCGCGGTATCTCTTGGCGGAACGGCGTATCGCATCGGCGAAAGCCATGTCGGCATCGTTCACGCCATAGACCAGGACCCAGCGCATCCATTGCCGGCTGACCAGGAACTGGCCGAGCGCGTCGGCCTTCATCGCCCGGCTGGGGATGGTGTGGAACACGTTCGCCCGGCAATCGGCGGCACGCAGGGCATCGTCCTGGGCGCGGATGTTGAAGATGATGGCATCCTTCAGCGCCGGCGCATCGGCGAGGGTCGCGAGGCGATCGGCGGGCAGGTCGGAAACGATCAGCTTCTGCCCGGCGACGGCCAACTCCGTCGCGGTCCCATTCAAGTCGGCGCCGGCCGGCAGGATCTTCTCGATCAGCTCGAAATCCTGCTTCAGGAACTTGCCGGTTGTGTCGTTATCCTCGATCGCCAGCTTGGCGCCGGCCAGGCCCTTGTCCGTGGGCACCGGCTCCACCAGCGACAGGGGCAGAGGCTCGGGCACATCCTCGCTCAGATAGATGATCGGCACATGCAGCGTCTCGTCCTGGGCCGCGGCGGGCTGGAAACTGTGCGCGCCGAGGACGAGCGGCGCGGAGGCCGCGACCAGAAGGGCAGCGATGCCGGACCGGACCCGCCAGCGCGGACTCACGGCGCCGCCCCTGCCGCCTGCTCAAGATAGGTGATGAGGTTGGCGCGATCCTCGGGTTTCGACAGGCCGGGAAAGGCCATCTTGGTGCCCGGCACGGACTGCCGTGGATTGGTCAGGTATTGATCGAGCGCGTCGGGCGTCCAGTTGAGATGTGCGTTACTCATCGCCTCCGAATATTTGAAGCCGTCGACCGAGGCCGAAGCGCGACCGATGATGCCGTGCAAAGACGGTCCGATCTTGTTCACTCCGGCTTCGAGGGAATGGCAAGCCTGGCACTTGGCGAAGA
Organism: Dongiaceae bacterium; assembly: GCA_035549815.1. Classification (GTDB taxonomy): domain Bacteria; phylum Pseudomonadota; class Alphaproteobacteria; order Dongiales; family Dongiaceae; genus Dongia_A. Next base: position 487 of record DASZQC010000145.1, on the reverse strand, counting down.
CCTTCTTGCCGCTCTCGGCATCGCCGGCCTCGACGGCACGGGCGATTCCCGCGCTGGCCGGAAGCGCGCAGATCACGGTGAACATGCCAAGCATCGCAAGGGAGCGTCGCATGCAATCGCCTTCCGTCATTGGCCGCAACCGCATCTGGGGATGAATGACCCGTCCGGGCGCCGGCTTGGAAAAGGCGGTTCGGTAGCGCAGGGCGCGCGATCCCTGTCCGCCTCTGGTTCAAGAGTCGATCAACTCTAAAAATCGGCAGAAAGCGGGGCAAGCGGACTCGGCTTCTCTTCGCCCAAAGTACAATAAGTGCACCGCACAATGAGGATCGCGTCAGTACGACGGCGCTCTAGAAACAGCGGAAGTCGGCTTCGATCTGCGCCAGACGCAATTGGTCGACGATGCCTTTCAGCATCGTCATCTCGCGGAACATCGCCGTATTGTCGCCGGAAACATTGGCCATGCGGATGATGGTGTCGGCGCGTTCAT
>DASZQC010000144.1:0-3640 GCA_035549815.1 Dongiaceae bacterium | reverse complement strand
ACCGACGTGCCAAAGATCGTCGATTGGTATATGGATGGAAAGATCAACATCGACGATCTGATCACGCACAAGCTGAAGCTCGAGGACATCAACCAGGGCTTCGACCTGATGCACCAGGGCAAGTCGATCCGCAGTGTGGTGGTCTATTAAGCATGGCATGGAAGACAGCGGGCCTCGAGCAGACCAAGAAATGGAAGTGTTTCGGTGGTGAGCAACTGGTGCTGGCGCACCCCAGTACCAGCACCGGCACGCGCATGGAGTTCGCGATCTATCTGCCGCCACAGGCGGCGAAGCGGCCATGGCCAGTCCTGTTCTATCTCTCCGGCCTGACCTGCACCTGGGAGAATGCAACCACCAAGGCCGGTTTCCAGCATGCCGCGGCGGAGCATGGCATCGTCATCGTCGCGCCCGACACGAGTCCGCGCGGCGACGACGTGCCGGACGACGCGGCCTACGACATGGGCAAGGGCGCCGGGTTCTACCTGAACGCGACGCAGCAGCCCTGGGCCAAGAATTTCCGCATGTATGACTACCTCGTGCGGGAATTGCCCGAGCTGATCGCCGCCGAGTTCCCGGTGGATACGAAGCGCTTTGGCATCACCGGCCATTCCATGGGCGGTCACGGCGCGCTCAGCATCGCGCTGAAGAACCCGGACAAATACAAGTCCGTCTCGGCCTTCTCGCCTATCGTCGCGCCGAGCCAGGTGCCGTGGGGGCAGAAGGCCTTCACCAATTATCTTGGCGCCGACCGGTCCGCCTGGTCGCAATATGATTCGACCGCGCTGGTCGCGACACGGGCCTGGCCGCGCGACATCCTGATCGACCAGGGCGATGCCGACGAATTCCTGGCGACGCAATTGAAGCCGGAGCTGTTCGCCGAGGCCTGCCGCAAGCGCAACGTGCCGCTGACCCTGCGCCTGCAGCAGGGCTACGATCATTCCTACTACTTCATCTCCACCTTCATGGCGGAGCATGTGCGCTGGCACGCGGAGCGACTCTAGCCGCTCCGATTGCGGCGGCCGTGGCCGGATTTTATAGTCTCCCGGGTTTGCATTCTGGGAGCGGGCCATGGCCATGAAGATCACGCCGACCGATGAAGACGTGCTGGTCGTCATCGATGTGCAGAACGATTTTTGTCCCGGCGGAAATCTGGCAGTGCCCAAGGGCGACGAGATCGTGCCGACGGTCAACCGCCTGATGGGGCAGTTCCGCCATGTGGTGCTGACGCAGGATTGGCACCCGAAGGGCCATTCCTCTTTCGCCTCCACGCACCAGGGCCAGCCCTTCACCAGCATCAAGCTGGGATACGGCGACCAGACCCTGTGGCCGGATCATTGCGTGCAGGGCACGGAAGGTGCGGCCTTCCATCGCGACCTGAAGCTGACCGGCGCCGAGCTGGTTTTGCGCAAGGGCTTCCGCAAGCCGATCGATTCCTATTCCGCCTTTTTCGAGAATGACCGTGCGACCAAGACCGGCCTTGGCGGCTATCTGCGCGACCGGGGCCTGAAGCGCCTGTTCATGTGCGGTCTGGCCACGGATTTCTGCGTCGCCTGGTCGGCGCTGGACGGCCGGCGCGAGGGCTTCCAGGTGGTGGTGCTGGAGGATGCCTGCCGCGCCATCGACCTTAATGGCAGCCTCGCCGCCGCCAAGGCCGAAATGACCAAGGCCGGAATCGTCCTCACCAGTTCCGATCAGGTCGGCTGATTACCCCAATTCTTTGACGGGGCGTTGACTCTCCCGCCCGCCGGTGCAGAATAGCCAGATCGTTCGTATACGAACGATCTGGGAGTGAAACGGGAATGCTGGTATCCCGCGAAGCAGGGGAGCGGCGCTATGCCCGGCCGGACAATCTGGCCGAGGCGCTGTCCTTGCGTGGGCGCGGCGCCCAGATCATCGCCGGCGGCACCGATTTCTATCCGGTGCGGGTGGGGCGCCCGCTGTACGACCGCGACGTCGCCTGCGTCCTCGACCTCACCGCCTTGCGCGACCTCAAGGGCATCGGCGAGCAGGGCGATTTCCACCGCATCGGCGCGCTGACCTCCTGGACCGCGATCGCGGAAGCCGCCTTGCCGGCGCAGTTCGACGGATTGCGCGCGGCGGCGCGCGAAATCGGCGGCCGGCAGATTCAGAACCGCGGCACCATCGGCGGCAATCTGTGCAACGCCTCTCCGGCTGCCGATGGGGTGCCGGCGCTGCTCGCGCTGGGCGCGGAAGTCGAATTGCTGAGCGCGGCGGGCACGCGGCGGCTGGCGCTCGAGGATTTCATCCTGGGGCCGCGCAAGATCGCGCTGCGACCTGACGAGATCCTGGCGGCGATCCTGGTCCCGAAGCCGAAGGGGCAGGGAATCGGCGCCTTCTGGAAGCTCGGCGCGCGGAAATACCTGGTCATCTCCATCGTCATGGCGGCCGGATGCCTCGACCTCGTCGATGGTCGTATTGCCGCGGCGCGCATCGCCATCGGCGCCTGTTCGCCGGTCGCACAGCGCTTGCCGAAACTGGAGGCGGCGCTGCGGGGCCAGAGGCCGAACGCGGACCTGGCGGCGATCGCAACCTCCGAACATGTCGCGGACCTCGCCCCCATCGACGATGTGCGGGCCAGCGCGGATTATCGCGCCGAGGCGGCGCTGACCGTGCTGCGACGCCTGTTGGTGGAACTGGCGCGATGAACGAGATCAGCGCCAAGCCCGTCGCCGGGGAGAGCATCGCACTCAACGTAAATGGCGCATCCTATCACTATCAGGGCGACGGCCTGCGCCGCTTGACCGATGTGTTGCGTGACGATCTGCATCTGACCGGCACGAAAATCGGCTGCAATGCCGGCGATTGCGGCGCCTGCACCGTGCTGCTGGACGGCGCGCAGGTCTGCGCCTGCCTGGTGCCGGTCGGCCAATGCGCCGATGCGCAGCTCGTCACCGTCGAAGGCCTGGCAAAGGGCGAGACGCTGGACCGTTTGCAGCGATCGTTCCTGGCGCACGGCGCGGCGCAGTGCGGCATCTGCACGCCCGGCATGCTGATGGCGGCGAGCGATCTGCTGGCGCGCGAGGAAAAGCCCGGCCGCGAAGCCGTCGAGGATGCGCTGGGTGGTGTGCTGTGCCGCTGCACCGGCTATCAGAAGATCGTCGAGGCGGTGCTGGATGCGTCGCAGGCGCACGCTTCCGCGCAGAAAGAGGGCGCGGTCGGCGCGCGGCTGGCGAAGGTCGATGGACCGGCGAAGCTGACCGGGAAGGAAAGCTACGGCGCCGACGCGATCCCGGCGGATGCCCTGTTCATCCGTGTGATCCGCTCGCCGCATGCCCGCGCGACGTTCAAACTCGGCGATCTGGATGCGTTCATCGCTGCGCGGCCTGGTCTGGTTCGCGCCTTGACGGCGAAGGACGTGCCGCTCAACGCCTATGGCATGTATCCGCAGATCAAGGACCAGACGGTCCTGGCGGCGGACCAGTTGCGCTATCGCGGCGATCCGGTCATCGCCTTCGTCGGCACACGCGCGGCCATCGATGCGATCCGCGACGACGAGGTTCCGATCACCTACCAGGCGCTGCCGCCGATCATGGGCATCGACGCGGCGAAAGCGAGCGACCTGATCCATGCCGGCAAGACCGGCAACGTGCTGGCCGATGGCGGCGTGGTTTCCGGCGAT
>DASZQC010000143.1:0-6451 GCA_035549815.1 Dongiaceae bacterium | reverse complement strand
CTCTAGGCCAGCGCCGCAACCTGCACATCATCCTGGAGGAGAGTTTCTGGGACCCGACGGTGTTGAGCGCGGCGGGCTACAGCGCCGACCCGCTAGATCCGCGTTTCCGCGATCTGTGGCGGCAATCCGGCTTCACCTTTGGATTGAGCCCGGCCTTCGGCGGCCAGACCGCCAATGCCGAGTTCGAGGTCCTGTGCGGCTTCCCGGTCAACCAGATCGCGGTCAAGTTCGAGTTCGGACTGCTGCGCGATGTGCCCTGCCTGCCGCGGCTGCTGCGCGAGGCCGGGTTCCGCACCGTCGCCTCGCATCCCAACGTGCCCGGTTTCTGGAACCGCTACACCGCCTATGAACGTCTCGGCTTCGAGACCTTCTGGTCGGCGGGCGACATGGACCTCAGCGACAGCAACGGGCCGTTCCTGGCGGATCGCTCGCTGCACCGCCAGGTGGCGGAGAAGCTGGCCGCCACCGCCGACGCCACCAACGACGACAGGCCGGTCTTCGACTACATCGTCACGATCGACGGCCACTGGATGTATGACACCAGCGCGGCCCGGCCGCCGGTGATCCGGAGCACGTCGCAAATCAAGGAAGTCGGCGATTACGCCAACATGCTGCATTACAAGTCGCAGCAGATGATGGACGCAGTGGAGGCGATCCGCCGCGACGATCCGGACGCGGTGATCGTGGTGTTCGGCGATCATCTGCCGATGCTGGGGCGCAAGTTCGCCGGCTATGTCGAATCCGGCCTGCTGCCGGACAATTTCGGCGCCTTCACCGGCATGCAGTATGATTTCTCCGCCGGCACACCGCTGCTGGTCATCGACGGCCGGAACGGTCCGCTGGCGCTGGGCCGCTTCCCGATGTATCGCCTGCCGTCGCTGATCATGCGCCTGCTGGGCCAGGATCGCGCCACCATCTTCGATCTGGCGGCCATTCCCGCCGTCACGCTGCCACGGCCCTTGCCCGATGTGACCTTGGCCTACGATGCCGGCATGCAGCCGGAGCTGTGCAAGAGCGCGGAGCAATCCGGCCTGTGCGGCGCGGCGGCTGCCTGGCTCAAGGATGTGCTGCTGATCGACGAGGATCTGTTCATCGGCGAGCAGCATGCGCTGAAGATGCTGCCGCCGCCCAATGCGGCCTCGGCGGACCAAGTTCTCCCTATGATCGCCTCGCACTAGGCGGCGAAGCTGACCACGCGCGGGTTGTCGTCAAAAACCGGCGGCGCGCCGCCGGCGCGGCGATAGGCATCCGACGCATCGCCATGGGGCGGGTTGTGGAGGCCCTCGCTCAATTGCTCCTGGGCGATGAAGCTGGCCAGGAAGGCGGTGGAGTTGCGGGTGCCATCGCCGCTGGCAAAGCCGTCCAGCACCGCGCGCGCGGCATCGTCTGCAGTCTCTTCCGGCGCCGCGAGCTGGTCCGTCGCCGGGCGCTCGATCGTGTTGCTTTCACGGTCGGCTTCGGTGGCGCCGCGATTGGTATAGGGGCGGAAGCGGAACTGCTTCGCGCCGCGGGCGTCGGCGGTGAATTCGACGCGGTCTTCCTGCCGCGTCTCGACCAGGGTCAGGAAGCTGCTGGGTTCCGCGCTCGCCTTGGCGGCGCGGCGCGTGCCGGTCTCGACCGGCAGATCGTGATCAGCCGAACCCGTTCCCCGCGCGCTGCGCTGGGCGGAAGGTGGCGGCAAAAGGAGTGCGCGCGGGATTTCCTGCATCAATCCTGGTCTCAAGAATCGCTTGCTCATCGCCCCGCGCAGCGGCGGGCAGTCTTTTTATGGGTCATGCCCGCCTGGACGATGTCGCGCATTTTAGACAATTTCTCGGAATCCGCAACTAACGAAGTTGCGAGGGCGCGAAAAAACTCAGTTTTTACAAAGTATTAACCATGATCGAATGGCTTGGTTCCGGCTCGGATTCAGAGTTTATTAAGGGCCGCGCGCCTACCTTCAGAGGACGCAAAATACGCGCATTATTTTACCGAGCGACTGGGTGCCGCGAGCCGACCGATGGGTGATCCGGACAGCAAAAAAGCGGCACTGGAACGGCAGCTTGCGCCGGGTCCGGACTGGATCGAATCGGCTCTCATCTCCGCCGGCGATATCGCCTATTTCTGGGATGTGGCGAGCGACCGCCTGACCTGGGCCGGCAACCTCGCCGAAGTGCTGGCCGAGATTCCGGTGGATACGCTGTCCAGTGGCCATGCGCTGAACGACCGCATCCATCCCGAAGACCTGCCGCGCCGGCTGAAGGCGCTGTCCGACCATTTCGCGCTGAACAAGCAATATGACTGCGAATACCGCCTGCGTACCGGCCACGGCCAGGTGGTGTGGTTGCACGATCGCGGCCTGGCCCAGATGGGCGGCGCCGGCGTGCCGAAGACGATGGCCGGCACCTTGCGAGTCATCACCCAGCGCAAGCAGACCGAGGCGCGCCTGGAGCGCGCGGCGAATTACGACGATCTGACCGGCCACTTCAACAAGTCGCGCCTGCGCCAGGAGCTGGAGCAGGCGATGAGCTTCGCCCGGCGCTTCTCCGTCGCCGGCGCGTTCCTGGTCATCGGCGTCGACAAGCTGGCCCTCATCAACAGCGCCTATGGCTACGAGGTCGGCGACGCGGTTCTGGTGACCGTCGGCCAGCGCCTGGACCGCTTCCTGCGGTCGAGCGACGTGGTGGGCCGCTTGAGCGGCGACCGCTTCGGCATCGTGCTGACCCAGTGTCCGGAAGACATGGTCGGCACCGCCATGGACCGCATCGTCGAAGTGATGCGCGAGAAGCCGATCGACGTCGACGGCCAGTCCGTGCCGGTCACCGTCTCGATCGGCTGCGTCATGTTCCCCAGCATCACCTCCACCGCCTATGACGTGATCGCCCGCGCCGAGACCGCGCTGAACGCCGCGAAGCTCGCCGGCCGTTCCTGCTGGCAGGTGCATCGCCCGTCGGAGCAGCAGAGCATCCAGCACCGCCATCACATGGTGGTGGCCGCCCAGGTGCAGCGCGCCGTGCGTGAGGATCGCCTGATCTTCACCTATCAGCCGATCGTGAAGGCCGACACGTTCGAAGTGCAGAAATACGAGTGCCTGCTGCGTCTGAAGGAAGAGCAGGGCAAGATCATGTCGGCGGCCGAGTTCATCCCGGTGGTGGAAGAGCTCGGCATGACCCGCTTCATGGACCGGCACGTGCTCGACATGGCGATCGCCGAGTTGCGCGCCAGCCCGGACCTGTCGCTCGCCATGAACATCTCCGGCCTCACCGCCACCGACCAGGCGTGGCTGCGCGCGCTGAATTCCGCCGTGAAGGCGACGCCGGAAGTGGCGCCGCGCCTGGTGGTGGAGATCACCGAGACCGCGGCCCTGCACGACATCGAAGAGACCGCGCGCTTCGTGAACGCGGTGCGCGATCTGGGCTGCCAGGTGGCGATCGACGATTTCGGCGCCGGCTTCACCTCGTTCCGGCACCTGAAGGCGCTGACCGTCGACATGGTGAAGATCGATGGCTCCTTCGTCCGCGACCTCGCCTCCAACGTCGACAACCAGCTCTTCATCCGCAATCTGATGGGCCTCGCCGAATCCTTCGGCCTCCGCACCTGCGCCGAGTTCGTCGAGAATGCGGAAGACGCGGCATTCCTGGTGAAGGCCGGCGTCGATTGCCTGCAAGGCTATTATTTCGGCCGCCCCGATTTCACCCGCCACTGGCGCATGGGCCAGCGCATCGTTCCGGACAAGCGGAACTAACGCTTCGACGTGAAGTCAGCCATGTTGCGTGAGCTCTTTGCTGCATGCATAAGGGGCTCGTCGTCGAAATAGCCCGGAAATCGGGGAAGCACTGCCGTGATTGCCAGATTGTTGCGATTGGGCCTTTGCCTGCTCGGCCCGATGTTCGGGCTGCCTGTCGCGGGACACGCGCAAGAGGCACCGCGGATCGACCTCGAAACCTCGATTGACGAGGCCCTCGCCGCGCGTGAAGAGGCGCAAGTCGACATCCTGCTAGAAGGTGAACTCCGAAAGATTCCGGCGGTAGCCGAGCGGGTTGGCGACTTGAAGCGCCAACTCGATGAGAAACGCATCAGCAATTCGATCTGCGTCGCGAGAAACCGAGGGCAGATCGGCAAAACCGCCTTCACCTGTAACGAATATGACTACGACGTTCTATTTCTTGCGCGCGCTGCCGGTCAATCGGCCGTCGAGAATATTGCGTACATCTCGGATTTCAGTGGTGCGCCGTCCTATTCGGCACCCGAGAATGGCGATCCGCTCTATGCGGGCTTAGCCCGGGCCATGGCGGCGATCGAAGGTGCCACGATCAACTACGAGGACCGCGATTGCTTGCGCTTGGTCTTTCGAGATGGCAAATCTGGAAACGTCCGACGGGACATTCCGATCATCGTCTTGGTCCACCCAACAGCCCTGATGGGCGAGGGTATCGATGATCCCGACCTGCGGGCCTGCCTCAGTTAGATGTCGCGAGTCCGTTGCGCCCGGCGTCGCTCTGCTCCATAACCGGGCGACAAGAACAAGACGGAAACATCGTGCCCGAAATTCTTCCGCCCGGCCTTTTCCCAGGCGAGCCGAAACCGGCGGGGGCCGCGCGCCCTGTGCTGGTGGCGGGGTTTGCCGAGGCGGTGTGGCTGCGGCCGGATGGGCGCGTGGAGCAGTTGGATTCGGCGACGGCGGCGCGGCGCGCGCTGGTCGAGGGGCCGATCGTCTGTCAGGGGCCTGCCACCTTCCGCAAGCTGAAGAGCCAGCGCGCGCCGGCCGCCGACATCCTGGAGCTCTATGCCTTCGTGCGCCCGGCCAGCTTCTGCCTGCCGACGCCGCGCGGGATCGCCGAGGCGCTGGGCCTGCCGCTGGCCGAGCACGCGCCGCTGGAGGCGCAGGCGCGTCTGCTGGCGCAGGCGGCGCGCGCGCTGCTGGGCGAGCTGGCGGCGACCAATTCGAAGCGTCGCCGCATCGGCGGCCTGGCGCGGATGATGGCGCGGGCCGGCTGGGTCTGGGGGCCGGAGGTGCTGGCGGCGCTCGAATCCGGCGGCGAGATTTCACAGATGGCGGGCGTCGGCGTGTGGGAAGACCTGCCGGAATGGCAGGACCAGGCGCCGGAGCCGGCGCCGAGCGACCTCGCGGTCGAACCCGCCGAGGCGCGGCGACGCCTGAGCGACCTGCTGGGACCGCGCGCGGAGCAGCGCCCGCAGCAGGCCGATTATGCCGAGGCGCTGACGCCGGCCTTCGCGCCGCGCCCGGCGGAGGATTCACCCAACGTGGTGCTGGCCGAGGCCGGCACCGGCGTCGGCAAGACTTTGGGCTATCTGTCGCCGGCCGGCCTGTGGGCGGAGCGCAACAAGGGTGCGGTTTGGGTCTCCACCTTCACCCGCCATCTGCAGAACCAGATCGACCAGGAGCTGGACAAGCTCTATCCCAACCCTGCCGCGAAGGCCGCGCGGGTGGTGCTGCGCAAGGGGCGGGAGAATTATCTCTGCCTGCTCAATCTGGCGGACCTCGCCGGCACCGCGGCGGTGCGCACACAGGACGCGGTCGCCTTCGGCCTGATGGCGCGCTGGGTGATGGCGACGCGCGACGGCGATCTGGCCGGCGGCGATCTGCCGGGCTGGCTGCCGGACATCCTCGGCCCCAACCGCGTCGCCTCGCTGGCGGACCGGCGCGGCGAATGCGTCTATTCCGCCTGCCCGCATTACGGCCGCTGTTTCATCGAGCGTTCGGTGCGCAAGGCGCGCAAGGCCGACATCGTCATCGCCAACCATGCCCTGGTGATGATCCAGGCGGCCCTCGGCGCGGAGGATCAGCGCCTGCCCACGCGCTATGTGTTCGACGAAGGCCATCATTTGTTCGAGGCGATCGACGGCGCCTTCGGCGCGCATCTGACGGGCCAGGAGACGATCGAGTTGCGCCGCTGGATCCTGGGCGCGGAAGGGGGCCGCGCCTCGCGCGCCCGCGGCCTGCGTAAGCGTGTCGAGGATCTTATCCTCGATGACGCCCAGGCCATCACCTTGATGGGCGAGATCGCGGAAGCCGCGCGCGCTCTCCCGGCGGAAGGTTGGCTGCAGCGCTTGCAGGACAAGCGCCCGAACGGCGCGGTCGAGATCTTCCTGCACGGCTTGCGGCAGGAGGTGCTGGCCCGCGCGCCGGCCGACAGCATGGGCTACGGGCTGGAGATCGACGCGCGCCCGGTCAGCGACCAGGTGCTGAACCCTGCGCTGGCGCTGGACCGTGAGCTGTCGCGCCTGCAATCGCCGATGCGCGAGCTGGCCAAGCGCCTTGCCAACCGGCTGGACGAGGATGCGGATGTGCTGGACAGCAACACGCGCCTTAGGATCGACGCGATGGTGCGCGGCATCACGCGCCGCTCGGAATCGGAAGTGACCGCCTGGCGCGCCATGCTGCAATCCTTGGCGCAACCGATGCCGCCGGAATTCGTCGACTGGTTCGCCATCGAGCGGATCGAGGGGC
>DASZQC010000142.1:0-35346 GCA_035549815.1 Dongiaceae bacterium | reverse complement strand
TCCAGCGCAGCGACTTGGTCGGCAGGCGATATTGCAGCTCCGTTAAGGCAGTGCCGATATCGCCCCGTTGCAGATGACCGAACACCGATAGCAGGCGCGCTTCATCCGCGGCCAGCCGCGGATCACGGAAATCACGCAGCGCCAGCGGCGGCTGGGCGCCGGCATGCAGGATGCGCAGCGCCATGTCGAAATCGGGCGCCGCATCCTCCTCCAGGCCCGCGGCCAGGAAGCCGCTGCGCCAATCTCTTGCGTTAGGAGCATGGGGAGCTTTCGTGCCGCTCGCTTTTTCCGCCAGCCAGAGCCGCAGCGTCGCCACCAGGAACGCCTCCGCCGTGCGCAAGTCTGACACCGGCATCTCCGGCACATAGGGCGGCAGGACGGGGGTGCGCGGGGCGGTAGCGGTTTGCGGCATGGCTGGCTTTCCCAAAAATCCGGCCTGTTCATATTGCAATTGCAAATCACTCGCAATATATAGTTCGCCGGATTTTGCGGATTTGTGCGCTGGGCATCATGCGACCGCGCCGACGCAGTATCATTGGGCGCGGGAATCATGAGCAATTTGAACGTGGAGCGGGTCCTGAAGGTCCGCCACTGGACCGACACGCTGTTCAGCTTCGTCACCACCCGAGACCCGGGATTCCGTTTCCAGAACGGCCAGTTCACCATGATCGGCCTGCAGCTCGACGGAAAGCCGCTGCTGCGCGCCTATTCCATGGCCAGCGCCAACTACGAGGAGACGCTGGAGTTCTTCTCCATCAAGGTGGCGAACGGTCCCCTCACCTCCCGCCTGCAGCATCTCAGCGAAGGCGACAGCATCCTGGTCGGGCGCAAGCCGACCGGCACGCTGATCCTGGACAACCTGCTGCCGGGCAAGAACCTGTATCTGCTCGGCACCGGCACGGGCCTCGCGCCGTTCATGAGCCTGATCAAGGATCCCGAGGTCTATGAACGCTTCGAGCGCGTGGTGCTGGTCCATGGCTGCCGCAAGGTGGCGGAGCTCGCCTACATGGACATGATCTGCGACCATCTGCCGAACGATCCGCATATCGGCGCCGACGTTGCGGCGAAGCTCAGCTATTATCCGACGGTGACGCGCGAGCCGTTCGAGAATCGCGGCCGCATCACCGATCTGATCGAGAGCGGCAAGCTGTTCGCCGACACCGGCATGAAGCCGCTCGACCCGGAGGTCGACCGGATCATGCTGTGCGGCAGCCCGCATATGCTGAGCGATCTGCAAACCCTGCTGCTGGCCCGCAATTTCAGTGAAGGCAATCACAGCACGCCGGGGCATTTCGTGGTGGAAAAGGCGTTCGTGGAGCGCTGAGCGGGGGCAAGCGGCGCTCACGATTCCGTGATCTGGCGGGCCTGATCACGCATGGCGTATAGCCACCGTCTTGGTTACATTTGCCCACGACTCAACGCCAACCAGAGGGGGAGTTCATGTCTTTGACCCAAACCGCGAGCGCCTGGGCGCCGCGCGTACTGTCCATCCTGCGCATCGCCGCCGGCCTGCTGCTCTTGCAGCACGGCACCACCAAGCTCCTGGGCTTTCCGGTAAGCCAGATGAACGGCGTTCCGCTGACGTCGATCTATGGCATTGCCGGCATCTTCGAGCTCGTCGGTGGCATCCTGATCGTCATCGGCCTGTTCACCCGGCCGACCGCCTTCATTCTGTCCGGCATGACCGCGGTGGCGTATTTCCATAGCCACGCGCCGCAGGGCTTCTTCCCGTTGCTGAACGGCGGCGAGCTCGCGGCACTGTATTCCTTCGTGTTCCTGTATCTGGCCTGCGCCGGCGGCGGCGTCTGGTCGGTGGACGCGAAGCGCGGCCGCGCTTAGTCGCCTCTACATCCGCGCCGTCGTGGCGCGGAGCCGCTGGACCAACTCGCGGATGATGGCGAGCGCCATTTCGCCGTGATCCGCGAGCAGGTCCTGGAACACCGGACCGGCCAGCTTCAACAGCAATCCATCCTCCAGCGCCACCACCGTCGCCGAGCGCGGCGCGGGATCCAGCAACGCCAGTTCGCCGAACACCTCGCCCGCTTCCATGGTCGACAGGCTGGCATCGTTGTGGCGCGCCTCCATGCGGCCGCGGGCGATCACATACATGCTCTGGTCGATGGCCCCTTCGCTGACGACCATCGCGCCTGACGTCACGGGCACCTCTTCCAGGCTGGCGGCAATTCCCGCGAGCAGCGAATCCGACACGCCGGCGAAGAAGTTGGAGGATTTGAGCAGCAGCACGCGCTCGACCACCGACACCATGCTCGTCTCCGTCGTTGAATTTCCCAACCAGCGTCGCGCCGCGTCCCGCAGGGCCGGATCTGTTGCCATCGCCATCGGCTGAACGATGCCCCGCAATGTTGCGTCGTCCGATCGCGGCAGTTGCGTCAGCGCCCATGCCATCACCCACGACGTCGCCCAGCGCGGGGCGTCTTGCACCAATGCACGCGCCGTCGCTCCGGTGGGTTGGTCGACGCTCTCCGCCGCCTTGCCGAACAATGCCAGGATCCGCGCACGCAGATGCTGCGGCGACCACATCTCCACCAGCTCCAGCGCCGCCGCGCGGTTGCGATCCGCGTCGCCTAGCGGCGCCAGCAACAGGGGGATGGCGCGCTGCATCGCTGCGGGATCGTGCCCCAGGGACAGCAGCAACAGCAGGCGCCGCTTCGCCGCCAGCAGCGCCGTCACAACCGCATCGCTGTCCGCCAAGCCTGACATCGCCGCGATATCGTCCAACTCGCGCGCGATCAACGCCGGCCGCCGCGCATCGATCTCTACGAAGCGAAGCCGGGTGAACGCCTCCAGCGCCGCATCGCGGATCGCGCACTCCGGATCATCGAGCATTTGGCCGAGCGCGTCGTGCGCGGCCGCGTTGCCCAGGCGCCCCAACACTGCGCAGGCTGAGGCGCGCGCCGGAACTGGCGTTTGTGGGTTTATCGCCACCGCCGCGACGGCACAACCGGCATCGTCCCCGCCCTGACTCAGGGCACGCATCGCCGCGCCGCGCAAGCCGGGCGCATCCAGCAACGCCGCCACCTCCGGCCACAGCGTCGCATCCCGCAATATTCCCGCAACCTGCAACGCCGCGCGACGTGCAGTCGGTTCACCCGACCGCAGCCAGGCCCGCACCTCCTGTCGCACAAACATGGTTGCGTCGTGGCGCGCCGCGAGCCCCGACAACGCTGCCTGGCGCAGCGCCAAGTCGGATGAATGCAGCGCCGCCTCGACTGATGGATGGCGCTGCCCGTTAGCTTCCGCGAGCGCGCGCAATGCCGCCGCGCGGACGTCGGGCGATGGGTCGTCTGTCATCGCGCGCAGCAAGTCCGGCTCCACGGCCGCCACATGGGGCACGATCGCCAAACGCACCTCATTGCTCGGATTCCGCGCCAACTCCGGCAACGCCGACAGCAAAGCCATCGGCGCCTGTTGCAGCAGGGTTTCGATGGCATAGAGGGCGGCCGCGGGTTCGCCGGTCCGCGCGGTCTCGCTCAAGATCGCAACGGCCGCCTTGTCGATCGGCAATCTGGTCTCTGCGTTGGAATCATAGGCCCGCGCCTTCAGCAAGGCTGCGAAGCGTTTCCGATACGAGGCACCGAGCCGCGTAGCCCACAGGCACCACAGCGCCACGATGACGAGCGCGACGATGGCGAGCTGCGTCGAACTGAGGTCCAATCCCTGGCGCAGCGCCAGCAGCAGCAAACCGGCAAGACCGATCGCCAGCGGCTGCATGATGCCTTCGGCGATTGTCTGCACGCTCATCTTCAAGCTGGCGGGCAGCGGCTGATAGGTGAGGTTCAGCGACGGCTGGTTGACGGCGCCCATCGCCGCCACGTCGATCAACCGCGTCGCCGCCGCCAGAATGAACAGCAGAAACCCCTCTCCCGCCGACAGGCCGCAGCCGAGCATGGCAACGCACAGCAGCACCAATATCGCCGGCGTCACCAGCAGGCTGCGCGGCACGCCGAGCGCCTGGATCAGCACGCCAGAACCGATCGCGGTTATCGCGATGGTGATGACGCCGCCCAACGCATTGTAGAAGCCGAGGAAGCCTGCGAGATCGGCCGCGCTGGCATAGACCGCATGGGCGCGCTCATAAAAGATATTATCAATCACATAGAAAGCGAGCCACACGCAGGCGGTGGTGGCGAAGACCAACAGCGCGTGACTGTCCTTCAATACCCGGGACAGAGGCGTGCGATCCTTGGCACCCTGCGCCGTCGCCCCGCCGATCCGCGTGGTGTAGCGGCGCGTCACCAGCAACATGCCGATACTCGCCAGTGTCGCCGCGACCGCCGCCGGTGGCAGCAACCCGGCAAGGCCGGTGTGTGGCACCAGGAAGCGCACTGCGATACCGATCGTCACGACGCCGATCCAGTAGCCGGTGTTGATCAGGCCGAACAGGCGGCGGCCCTGACGCACGTCGAACAGGCGCCCGGCCAAGCTCCAGATCACCAGGTTGCCGAGCACGAAGATGGTCTGGAATAGGATCGGCAGCGCGAAGATCAGCCAGGCCGGCGCGCCCCTCATTAACAGGATCGCGGCGATCCAGACCAACACCGCCAGCGACGCGCTCAATCCGGTCAGCGATGCGCCGACGGCGAAGCGCCGCGTCAGCCACAGGAACAAGGCGCTGCCGGCGACGATTACCCCGGCATTCACCACATAGACGACGGCAAGCTGCTCCGCGGCGAAACGCTGAAAGAACAGAGCAAAGGCCGCGCTCAAGACCAGGCAGTTGGCGACGCCCGTCGCCATGTTGATCAGCATCAGGGCGAGGATCGGCCTTCCTTCGCCCGCTTCGATCTTGACCAACATGCGCGACCGGCGTCTAGGCGCGCGCGACGACCGGCAGTACCCCGCCGTCATGATCGCCCGCCAGCTTGAGGCAGACGATGCGCGCCAGATTGAGCAAGAAGCGCGCCGCGATCTTGGATTCCGACGCGATGAGCTCGTTCAGCACCCGCTCGCGCAACGAGATGACCTTCGTCTCGGTAGCGGCGATCACGTCCGCCGTGCGTTCGGTACCGAGCAGGAAGGCCACCTCGCCGAACACGCTGCCGCGCGACATCAGCGCCACGAACTCGCCATCCTTCAGCACCTCGACGGCGCCGCTCAGCACCACGAACACGGTGCGATCGGCGATATCCTGGCCGATGATGCGGTCGCCCGGATTGCAGGTGATGACCGGGCTCATCTCGATCAACTTGGCGATCTCTGCAGGGTCCAATCCCTGGAAGATGGAGATCTGGCCGTGGTCGTCGTCGGACAAGGTGTCCTGGATGCCCAACCAGTCCGGCGAAGCCGTGGGTGCCGCCAGCATCTGTACCTGGCTCGCCTGCGGCAGCATGGCGAACATCTTCGCCCGCACTTCCGCGTTCGGCTGCCAACCCTTGGTCAGCGGGAAGAAGCGCGAGCCGACGCGCTCCAGGTGCGCGACGTCATCCATCACCAGCACCAAGGGCGCCAGCAGGCCGGCGACGGGGTCGTTGTAGGTCTTGGCATAGGTGCGGAAACCAAGCCGCAGGTAGGTGCCGATCAGATGCGGCCGGCAATCGCAGAACAGCAGGCGCACATTGTTCTGCAGCGCGAAGCGATACATCTCGTCCAGCAGGTCGCCCGGCAGCGCGCCGGTGCGGTGGCTCGGGCGTGTCATGAAGCGGGAGAAAATGATGATGCCACCGGCGCCGACCACCGGAATGAAATCGGCGAGGCGGTAGATGTTCATCTCCTCCTCGCTGAAGGCGCACTCGCCGCCCCAGTTGAACTGGAGGGTGCCGACGAGTTGGCCGCCCTCCTCGCCCATCAGCAGCCGGGTCGGCCGCTTGAACGGCTCCACCAAGCGGCGACCGGCGTGATCGGCTCCGGGAAACTTGTAGCCGATCTCGTCGGCATAAATGTCGTAGCGGATGCGGAAGATGGATTCGTGGTCAGCCTCGCCTTGGGCGAAGCGCAGCGTAGCAGTCATGATCCAAGACTCTTATGAGGCCCCCAGGGATCGACAGGGAAACACGGCGGCCGTGGCAGGCCGATGACGTATTTCACAGCCGGATGCGGCGCTTGGGTAGCCTGTCCGGCCGCTTTCAGACAAGAGGCAAGAGCGGCCCTCCCGCATCATGCACAGACCTTGGTGATCACTCATACCGTCAGGAGCGGGCAGAAGGGTCAAATTTGAAGGATTCTAAACCATTGATTTTGTTAGCGTGATAAATTTCATCTATCACAAAATCAATGTTTCGGATTTGATCTCACCCTACATGGAGAGTGTAATGAAGTCGGATTCGACCGCTAGCGAGATCAGGTAGCCATGTCGGCGAGAGATTGGGATTCGGAGATCGGGCGCGACATTATTCGCGCCCATAAGAAACTGGACGGGGCGCTGCTGCCCATCCTGCATGCCCTGCAAGAGCATTTCGGCTATGTGGATCCGGCCTCGGTGCCGGTCATCGCGGATGAGCTCAACCTGAGCCGTGCCGAAGTGCATGGCGTCATCACCTTCTATCACGACTTCCGCGACCACGCGCCGGGACGGCACGTGGTGAAGATCTGCCGCGCCGAAGCCTGTCAGTCCATGGGCGGCCGCGCCAACGAGGAACGCGCCAAGCAGCGCCTGAACACCGATTTCCATGAGACCAGCCCCGACGGCCGCTACACGCTGGAGCCGATCTATTGCTTCGGCAATTGCGCCTGCGCGCCGGCGGCGATGATCGATGGCAAGCTGCATGGCCGCGTGACGCCGCAGCGCTTCGACCAGCTCATCGACAAGCTGGAGGCCAAGAGATGAGCGGGTCGATGATCACGATCTACGTGCCAGGCGATTCCTCCGCCATCTCGCTCGGCGCCAATGAGGTCGCCAGCGCGATCCGCGCCGAGGCGCAGAAGGCGAAGACCGAGATCAAGCTGGTGCGCAACGGCTCGCGCGGCCTCTATTGGCTGGAGCCGATGGTGGAAGTGGCGACGCCCGAAGGCCGCATCGCCTATGGCCCGGTGAGCGAAGACGATGTCGCGGGCCTGTTCGGGGCGCTGATCAAAGGCGGCGAGCACAAGCTGCGCCTCGGCAAGCCGGAGGAGATCCCCTATCTGAGGAACCAGGAACGGCTGACCTTCGCGCGCTGCGGCATCACCGATCCGGTGTCGGTCGAGGATTACATCGCCCATGGCGGCTATCGCGGCCTGGACAACGCGCTGAAGCTGAGCGGCGCCGACATCGTTACCGCGGTGACCGAGTCCGGTCTGCGCGGCCGCGGCGGCGCAGGGTTCCCCACCGGCATCAAGTGGAAGACGGTGCTGGGCGCCAAGGCCGATCAGAAATACATCGTCTGCAACGCCGACGAAGGCGACAGCGGCACCTTCGCCGACCGCATGCTGATGGAAGGCGATCCGTTCCTGCTGATCGAAGGCATGACCATCGCCGGTCTCGCGGTGGGCGCCACCAAGGGCTTCGTCTATATCCGGAGCGAATATCCGGATTCCTTCGCGCAGATGCAGCGCGCCATCGAGGTGGCCAAGGCCAAGGGCTATCTCGGCGACAACATCCGCCTCAGCGGCAAGGCGTTCCATCTGGAACTTCGCCTGGGCGCCGGGGCTTATATCTGTGGCGAGGAAACCTCGCTGCTGGAGAGCCTCGAAGGCAAGCGCGGGACCGTGCGGGCGAAACCGCCCCTGCCCGCGCTGCAAGGCCTGTTCGGAAAGCCGACGGTGGTGAACAACCTGCTGAGCTTTGCCGCGGTGCCGACCATCCTCGACAAGGGCGCCGAGTTCTACAAGAACTACGGCGTGGGCCGTTCGCGCGGCACCATGCCGTTCCAGCTTGCCGGCAACATCAAGCGCGGCGGCCTGGTCGAGAAGGCCTTCGGCATCACCATCCGCCAGGCGATCGAGGATTTCGGCGGCGGCACCGCGACCGGCCGGCCGATCCGCTCAGTCCAGATCGGCGGCCCGCTCGGCGCCTATTTCCCGGAGCACCTGCTCGACACGCCCTTGGATTACGAGGCGATGGCGGCGCAGAAGGGCATGCTGGGCCATGGCGGCATCGTGGTGTTCGACGACAGCGTCGACATGGCGCAACAGGCGCGTTTCGCGTTCGAGTTCTGCGCGGCGGAATCCTGCGGCAAGTGCACGCCCTGCCGCATCGGCTCGACCCGCGGCGTCGAGGTGATCGACCGTATCCTGGCGGGACAGGAGGCTTCCAAGAATTTCGCCGTGCTCGACGATCTGTGCACGACCCTGCTGGACGGATCGCTCTGCGCGCTGGGCGGCCTGACGCCGTTCCCGGTGCAGAGTGCGCTCAAGCATTTCCCCGAAGATTTCGACCGCAAGCCGGGCAAGGCCCGCGCGGCCGAGTGAGGCTCAAGGAGCAATCCCATGCTGATCAAGGAAACCGACTACGGCACGCCCGCCATCAATGCGGAAGCCATGGTCACTTTGGAGATCGACGGCCAGAGCGTCACCGTCCCGGCCGGCACCTCCGTCATGCGCGCCGCGGCAGAGATGGGCACCAAGGTGCCGAAGCTGTGCGCCACCGACAGCCTGAATTCCTTCGGCTCCTGCCGCCTCTGCCTGGTGGAGATCGAAGGCCGCAAGGGCACGCCGGCCTCCTGCACCACGCCGGCCGAGAACGGCATGAAGGTGAAGACTCAGACCAAGCGCCTCGCCGATCTGCGCCGCAACGTGATGGAGCTCTATATCTCCGATCACCCGCTGGACTGCCTGACTTGCGCCGCCAACGGCGATTGCGAGCTGCAGGACATGGCGGGCGCGGTCGGCCTGCGCGAAGTGCGCTATGGCTTCGATGGCGAGAACCATTTGAAGTCGGAGAAGGACACCTCCAACCCCTATTTCACCTTCGACGGCAGCAAGTGCATCGTCTGCTCGCGCTGCGTGCGCGCCTGCGAAGAGGTGCAGGGTACTTTCGCACTGACCATCGATGGGCGCGGCTTCGCTTCCGTTGTCTCGGCGGGCCAGCAGGACGGTTTCCTGGATTCCGAGTGCGTCTCCTGCGGCGCCTGCGTGCAGGCCTGCCCGACCGCCACGCTGATGGAGAACACCATCATCGAGAACGGCCAGCCGGAGCATTCGGTGCTCACCACCTGCGCCTATTGCGGTGTGGGATGCACCTTCAAGGCGGAGCTGAAGGGCGACCAGGTCGTCCGCATGATGCCCTACAAGGACGGCAAGGCGAACCACGGCCATTCCTGCGTGAAGGGCCGCTTCGCCTGGGGCTACGCGACGCATCGCGACCGCATCACCAAGCCGATGATCCGCGCCAAGATCACCGACCCCTGGAAGGAAGTGAGCTGGGAAGAGGCGATCAACCATGCCGCCAGCGAGTTCAAGCGCATCCAGGCGAAATACGGCAAGGGCGCGGTCGGCGGCATCACGTCCTCGCGCTGCACCAACGAAGAAACCTATCTGGTGCAGAAGCTGATCCGCGCCGCCTTCGGCAACAACAACGTCGACACCTGTGCCCGCGTCTGCCATTCGCCGACCGGCTACGGCCTGAAGACCACGCTCGGCACCTCGGCCGGCACGCAGGACTTCGATTCCGTCGAGGAAGTCGATGTCGCCATGATCATCGGCGCGAACCCGACCGACGGCCACCCGGTCTTCGCCAGCCGCCTGAAGCGCCGCATCCGCGAGGGTGCCAAGCTGATCGTCGTCGATCCGCGCCGCATCGACATGGTGAAGACGGCGCATATCGCCGCCGACTATCACTTGCCGCTGCGTCCGGGCACCAACGTCGCGATGATCAACGCGCTCGCGCATGTGATCGTCACCGAAGGCCTGGTCAACGAGGCATACGTCGCCGAGCGTTGCGAGCCGGAAGACTACAAGCTGTGGCGCGATTTCGTGTCCCAGCCGGAATGTTCCCCGGAAGCGGTTGAGAAGTTCACCGGCGTGAAGGCGGCCGACGTGCGCGCCGCCGCCCGCCTCTATGCCACCGGCGGCAACGCCGCGATCTATTATGGTCTCGGCGTGACCGAGCACAGCCAGGGCTCGACCACGGTCATGGCGATGGCCAACCTTGCCATGGCGACCGGCAATATCGGTCGCAACGGCGTCGGCATCAATCCGCTGCGCGGCCAGAACAACGTGCAGGGCGCTTGCGACATGGGCTCGTTCCCGCACGAATTCACCGGCTATCGCCATGTATCGGACGACACGGTGCGCAAGTCGTTCGAAACCGCCTGGGGCGTCTCGCTCGATGAAGAGCCGGGCCTGCGCATTCCCAACATGCTGGACAGCGCCGTCGAAGGCAGCTTCAAGGGCATCTACATCCAGGGCGAGGACATCGCCCAGTCCGACCCGAACATCCAGCACGTGACCGCCGGCCTCGCCGCCATGGAATGCGTGGTGGTGCAGGACATCTTCCTGAACGAGACGGCGAACTACGCGCATGTCTTCCTGCCGGGCTCCTCGTTCCTGGAGAAGGATGGCACCTTCACCAATGCGGAGCGCCGCATCGCCCTGGTGAACAAGGCGATCCCGCCGCTCGGCGGCTACGCCGATTGGGAAGTCACCATGATGCTGAGCAACGCGCTCGGTTATCCAATGAACTACAAGCATCCCAGCGAGATCATGGACGAGATCGCACGCATGACTCCGACCTTCAAGGGCGTCAGCTTCGATCGCATCCGTGAGCTGGGCTCGATTCAGTGGCCGTGCAACGACGCGGCGCCGGAAGGCACGCCGATCATGCACGAGAAGGGCTTTGTCCGCGGCAAAGGCAAGTTCATGATCACCGCCTATGTGCCGACCGACGAGCGCACCGGCCCGCGCTTTCCGTTGCTTCTCACCACCGGCCGTATCCTGTCGCAGTATAACGTGGGCGCCCAGACACGCCGCACGGAGAACGTGGCCTGGCATCCGGAAGACGTGCTGGAGATCCATCCGTTCGATGCGGAAAGCCGCGGCATCCGCGACGGCGACAATGTCGCCATCGCCAGCCGTGTCGGCGAGACGACGCTGAAAGCGATGATCTCCGAGCGCATGCAGCCCGGCGTCGTCTACACCACGTTCCACCATGTCGGCACCGGCGCCAACGTGGTCACCACGGAATTCTCCGACTGGGCGACCAATTGCCCGGAATACAAGGTGACCGCCGTGCAGGTCCGCCTCAGCAACCAGCAGTCCGAATGGCAGCGCTCCTACAGCCAGTTGCGCGACGCCACGCGCCGCATCGCTACGACTGCGGCGGAATAATCCAGGGCCATGTCGGCTGGCCACGACAAAGCCGGGCGGGATGCGACGGAGACGGCAGCCGGCGGTTCGCCGCTGCCGCCGGTTGTGCAGCAGATCCCGGTCCGCTGCGCCACCCGCGACGGCGGCGCCATCGACCGCCTCGACGTGCTGGCGGAAGAAACCCCCATCGCCCTCGTCTATAACGGCATCAGCCACGCGGTGATGATGGCGAGTCCCGCCGATCTCGAGGATTTCGCGGTCGGCTTTTCCATCAGTGAAGGCATCGCCGCCACCAAGGCCGATATCGGCGAGGTCGAAGCCGCGCCGGTGGAGAACGGCGTCGAGGTGCGCATCGAGCTTTCCTCCCGCGCCTTCTGGCACCTGAAGGAGCGCCGCCGCACCCTCGCCGGCCGCACCGGCTGCGGACTGTGCGGCGTCGATTCCCTGGACCAGACCGTGCGCGACCTGCCGAAGGTCGAGAACAACCTGAAGGTCTCGCTCGCAGCGATCCACCGCGCGCTGGATGCGCTGCCGGAGGCGCAGATTCACAATCGCGCAGCGCGGTCCTTGCACGCCGCCGCCTTCGCCACGGCCGAGGGCGAGATCAAGCTGGTGCGCGAGGATGTCGGACGGCACAACGCGCTCGACAAGCTTATCGGCGGCCTGGTGCGCGGCAACATCGACCCGGCCGGCGGCATCTGCGTGATCACCAGCCGATGCTCGTTCGAGATGGTGCAAAAGGCCGTGTCCGCCGGTTTCCCCATCCTGGTGGCGGTTTCCGCGCCGACCCTGATGGCGCGCCGCCTGGCGGAGGCGCACAACCTGACCATGGTGGCCCTGGCGCGGCCGGACAGCGTGGTGCTTGTCAGCCATCCGGAACGGCTGTACTGACAGATTGGACTTCGAGGGGAAGAATTGTGACCACGCAGCGTCTGGTAACCATGGCCAATCAAGTGGCCGATTTCTTCGTCTCCTACCCGGAGCCGGAAGCGATCGAGAACACCTTCGGCCATTTGAAGAGTTTCTGGGATCCGCGCATGCGCCGCGAGATCGAGGCACATCTGGCCAATGCCGGGGGCGCCGGCCTGAAGCCGATCGCGCTTGCTGCCGTCAAGCGCCTCGCGGAAATGGACGCGGCCAAGAAAAAGTCGGCCTGACGCAGGCCGCACGAACGTGCTGCTGCGCCAGCTCTCCTATCTCGTCGCCCTCGCCAAGGAGCGGCACTTCGCCCGCGCCGCGGCCACCTGCAACATTACCCAGCCGGCCCTGTCTGCCGCCATTCGGCAGCTCGAGGAAGAGCTGGGCGTGCTTCTCGTGGAGCGCGACAAGCGCTTCAACGGCTTCACGCCGGAAGGGCAAGAGGTGCTGCTGTGGGCGCGGCGCATGCTGGCCGACGAGGACTCGCTGCGCCAGGGCATCCTCAATGCGCGGCGCTCGTTGACCGGCAATTTGCGCCTCGGCGTCATTCCGTCCGCTTTGCCGCTGGTGCCGGCCGTCACCGACCCGCTCTATGACCGGCATCCGCAGGTGAAGGTGACGGTCTGGTCGACCAGCTCGATCGAGATCCAGAAAGGCCTCGACCAGTTCGAGCTGGACGCCGGCATCACCTATCTCGAAAGCGAGCCCCTGCACGGCGTGCTGCATCGCGAGCTTTATATCGAGCGTTATGTGCTGCTGACGCTGGAACAAGGGCCGCTCGGAGGCCGCAGCTCCGCCACCTGGCGCGAGGCTGCCGACTTGCCGCTTTGTCTGCTGACGCCCAATATGCAGAACCGCCGCATCCTGGACGGGGTGTTCAAGTCGCTGGATTGCTCGCCGCGGCCGCAGCTCGAGACCAACTCGGTGGTCAATCTCTGCGCCCATGTCCGCTCCGGCAGGCTCTCCAGCATCGTGCCGAAGACCCTGATCCAGGTGCTGGGCATGCCCTCCGGCGCCGTCGCGCTCGACCTCGTCGATCCGGATGTGGAGCGCAAGGTCGGCCTCATTGTCCCCAACCGCGAGCCCCTGCCGCCGATCATCCTGGCGCTGTTCTCGCTGCAGTTCCCCGGCTTCAGCGGCGGGGACGTGGGTTAGCGATCATCCGACCGTCTTGATCATCTCCAACCGCGGGACAGGCAGCCGCTCGTGCGGTGTTTCGCGCAGACCGCGCCAGCCGTTCCGCTCATAGAACGCGATGGCGCGCACATTCGATGCGATCACGCTGAGATGGGCCGTCGCGATGCCGCGCGCGGCGATTTCGCGCTCCGCCTGTGCCAACAACGCCGAGCCCGCGCCCCGGTTGTGAAAATCATAGGAAACCCAGAGATCTTCCAGCCATTGTTCACGGCTCAGCATCCAGCCGACCGGATCGCTTGATATCGCGGCGACCCAGCCGGCGCTCCAATCTTCCTCGGCGACCTCGATCGGGCTTGTCGGCCAGATCGCGCCATAGGTCGCATTCACCACGTCCGACACCAGCGCGAGAATCGCCGCGGATTCCTCGGCGCGCGGACGCCTGATCTCGCATGCCATGGCTCAGGTCGGCGGAATGAAGGGCTGCGAGACCACCCGGAAGACCGGCAGTCTCTCGCACCGCTCGGCATGGACCGCGAGCGCGGGATAGTCGGCCAGCGAAACATGCCCCGCATGCACGTCGGCGACGAAACGGAGCGCACAGGCAACGGCGATGTCGGCATGGCCGATCTCGCTGCCGAACCAGTATTCAGTCGGCCGCGTTGCGCGGTCGGCCTCCAGCGCCACGAGCGCGCCGCCCATCTGCGCGCGGTAGCGCTCGGTCCAGGCCGCCGAGGCCTGCTCATGCAGGCGCCGCTCATAGAACAGGCTGACCGCCTTGTCGGCGAGGCCGGCGGCGAGCGCCGCGACCTTCAGCGCACGATGCCGGTCGGGCTCGGTCCGGGGAAACATCGCGCGCTCCGCCGGCACCTGGCCATCCAGGTAATCGAGAATGAGGTGACTGTCGATCAGAGTGTCGCCATCGTCCAGCACCAGGGCCGGCACGCGGGTCAGCGGGTTATAGGCGCGCAGCTTGTCGGCGTCGCCGAAGGCGGACCAGGGGCGATGCTCGAATGGCAGGCCATAGATGGTCAGCGCGATGCCGACGCGGCGGACAAACGGCGAATCATACTGGCCGATCAGGATCATTGCGGGCCCCTTCCCCTGGCGCCTCCGATCCTATAGCAAGATCGACGACCGATCCTGTCAGGAAATTCCGTGCCTCAAATTTATGTCGATGCCGACGCCTGCCCCGTGAAAGACGAGATCCGCCGCGTGGTGGAGCGTCACAGCATCGTGGCGCATCTGGTCAGCAATCGCGGCTTCAAGACCGGCGACCATCCGCTGATCCGCAATGTGCTGGTGGGCGATGCGTTCGACGCGGCGGACAATTGGATTGTCGAGCACCTCGCGCCGGGCGACATCGTGGTGACCGGCGACATCCAGTTGGCCGACCGCTGCCTGAAAGCCGGCGCCCAGGTGCTGGGCCATGGCGGGCGGCCCTTCACCATGAACAGCATCGGCGCGGCGTTGGCGATGCGCGAGCTGAGCTCGCAACTGCGCGACATGGGCGAGATCAAGGGCGGCGGCCCGGCCTTCTCGCAGCGCGACCGCACCAATTTCCTGAACGCGCTGGAGCAGGCGATCCAGCGTGCCCTGCGCGCTTAAAGGTGCATCAGGATGTTGACCAGTTTGCCGAAGGGATCGCGCACATAGAAGCGGCGCACACCCCATGGCTCATTGGTGGGGCCGTATTCGACGGCAAAGCCGGCCTCGCGCATCCGCTTTAGCGCGGCATCAACATCATCCACTTCGATTGACAAATCGGGGACCGGCGTGCCGGAGCCGCCTTCGCTGGCAATGCCGATCTGCACGGTCATCTTGGCGCTGTTGCCGTAGGTCACGATCCAGCCGTGATCCATCAGCACATCGAGCCCCAGCGCCTCCCCGTAGAAGCGCTTCGCGGCATTGATCTCGTTGGTCGCGATGTTCGCAACGATACGTTTCACTTGCATGGACAGTGCCTCTCAGGAATCCGCATACGGGTCATAGGTGCCAAAGCTCCATAGATGACCTTCGCAATCGCGCACGGAATATTCGCGCGCGCCATAGCTGGTATCCGCCAGGGGCCGCTCGATCTTCGCGCCCGCCGCCTTGGCGCGGCTGTAATGCGCGTCGATGTCCTTGACCACGACATAGACTCCGTACGGTTCGGTGGTCCACGGATTGGCCGGATCCGGATCGCCGGCGGAGCCCATCATGATCATGCCGGCGCCGTTGCGCAGTTGCGCATGCGCCACGCTGTCATGCTCTCCCGGCACGACGAACTGCTTCTCGAAGCCGAACGCCTTGCCGAGCCAGTCGATGGCCTTCGGCGCGTCCTTGTATTTGAGCGCGGGGAAGATGTTGGGAACGCCAATCCTATCGGCCATGGGTCACTCCATCCGCTGGGGTCTTGAGATGCAACAAGGCTAGCGGGCGGCGGGTTGCCGGTCTTGGATGAATTTGACCGGAGATCAGCCGGCCACGCCGCCGCCGTCGGGCAGGAGCGCGGCGCGGAATTCGGTCGGCGTGCGGCCGGAATAGCGGCGGAAATCGCGGTTGAAATGCGCCTGGTCGTAATAGCCGCAGGCAATTGCGAGGTCGGCCCAGCTTTGCTCGTCGGCGGACCGGATCGTTTCCACCGCGTGCTCGAAACGCAGGATGCCGGCGACGGCCTTCGGACCGAGCCCCACTTGCGCATGGAATCGTTGGATCAGGTGCCGGCGGCTGCAACCCAGCGCGCGGGTCAGTGCGCCAATGGTGCGGCCGCCCTTGCTCTCCTGCAGCGCCCTTAACGCCCAGGCGATGTCCGGCGACATCGGACGGCCCGCGGACAGGCGTTGCAGCAGGAACTAGTCCATGATCTCGAACCGCGCCGGCCAGTCCCGGGCGTCGTGCAGCCGGTCGATCAGGCGCGGTGCCTCCGCGCCCAGCAGGTCGCCGAGAT
This sequence comes from Dongiaceae bacterium, assembly GCA_035549815.1. Taxonomy (GTDB): domain Bacteria; phylum Pseudomonadota; class Alphaproteobacteria; order Dongiales; family Dongiaceae; genus Dongia_A. The sequence goes on along the minus strand of DASZQC010000142.1, from coordinate 19,184 downwards.
CGATGCAGCGATTGGCGATGTCCGACATGGCGATGTTGAGCAGGCGATAGGCGCCGAACAGGGTGAAGTTCACCTGAAGGCCGCGCTGATCGCCCAGATATTCGGTGAAGACGTGGACGTCGTGCAGTCCGGCCAGAAAGCTGCGATGCGTGTCGCGCGCCGCCGCGCGGTCGCCGTTGATGATGTCGATCTTCGGCCCGAAGGTCAGGATCATGGGGATGCCGGCGAACGGCGCCTGCAGCCGGCGCATCGGGCGCTGAGCCGATTCGCGATAGCCGACATAATCCGTGACGCAGGAACGCAGGCGCGGCTCCGGCGCGCGCGAGGCCATGGCCCAGCTATGGGCCCCTGTGTCGTGCCGGGAGATGGATACGCTGGATCCGTCCGCCATGGCCGCGACTCTAATGGCGACGGCTCCCAAAGCCAGCCCTGCTTAACAAGAACCCGGCTCGGCGAGGGCGCGCCGAGCCGGGCCAGTTGGACGCGACGGACTCACGCCTTGCGATCATCTTTCCTCTCATCATCATGGCGTAAAATGAACGAACCTCCACACAAAATGCACACTAGAATTGGAAATTATCACGAAATCCACAAAGCTGTGATCCTGTTCTTGTGATTTCCACATTTGTCATCACACCAGAACGATCTGCCATATCATTGTAATACCGCGGAAATGATTGTCCTTTCCGAGAATTCGGGACCGAAGCAGCGCTGCTTTTTACGCCCGACCCTCCAATTCTCAATTTCGTTGGTTGACAGATTACACATTATCGACGCATATGCCGGCGTCGATCATGGCGCATAGGCTATGTGGCTGATCGACAGAGAAATATTGATCCAGACATTTGGCGTGCCGCCCTCCGCATCGCCGGGAACATTCCGTGGAAGTCCGTTCTACCGATGCGGTTTTGTGGAACTTGCGTCGCTGTGGGCGTCTGGCTTCTCGTCAAGACCCCGGGAGACGTGCTAACCATGTCCCAGCGAAAAAGACGACCAAGAGCGACCCGCCGGCCCTGTTGCCGCGCAGGTCGGATCTGCGGGGACGGATATGGAACTCACACGTCGCGCCAAGAAAAAGTCGGATCGCCACCGGCGGATCATGGACACGCTCCGCGCCAACGCGGCCCTGCGCATTTCCGAGCTGGCGAAGGAACTGAACGTCTCGGGCGAGACTATCCGCCGCGATTTGGCCGAACTGGGCGAGGCGGGCGTGGTCAACCGCACCTATGGCGGCGCGGTCGCCAAGCCATTCAGCCTGGAACCTGCCTGGACCGACCGGCACGATCAGATGCGTGAGGAGCGCGCCCTGATCGCCCGCATGGCCATGCGCCTGGTCGAACCCGGCGACGTGCTGATGTTGGAAGCCGGCTCCACCGTGCTGCATTTCGCGCAGGTGCTGGCGGCCGAAGGCAAGGATCTGACCGTCATCACCCCATGCCTCAACATCGCGGCCACGGCGGGCCAGAATTCCGGCATCACGGTGGTGATGTGCCCGGGCACCTATTATCCGCGCGAGAGCATCGTGATGGGCGCGGAGACGGTGTCGTTCCTGCAGCAATTCCATGCCAGCACCGCTTTCATCGGCTCCACCGGCATCACCGAGGCGGGCCTGAACGAAACCAATCCCGGCATCACCGCGATCAAGCGCGCCATCATGTCGCGCTCCCGGCGGCGCGTGGCCCTGATGGACCACGGCAAGTTCGACCAGAGCAGCCTGGCGCTGGTGTGCCCGCTGCGCGAGCTGAACACGCTGGTGACCGATCGCGCGCCCGGCGGCATCCTCGCCAACGCGCTGCGCCAGTCCGGGGTCGAGGTCATTACGCCGTCCGTCTCCTGATGGGCGGCGTGCAATCGCATGCACCTGACGCGCCGGCTCCAACGATCGGGCGGACGCAGGCTCGTCAAGGGTCGGCTCGCCATGCTAGCCATGGCGTCATGATCAGTGGGGACGATTCGCGTCGCGAAGGCCTGATGTTCGAGAAGGCCTGGCATTCGCGGCGGCCGATCGCCGGGGAATGAGAGAATGAGGCGACGCACCACCAAGAAGACCGACCGGCAGCAGCGCATCCTGCAAGAGCTGCGCGCCAACACCGCCATCCGCATCTCGGAACTGGCCAAGGAACTGGGCGTTTCCGGCGAGACCATCCGCCGCGACCTCGCCGAGCTGGGCGAAGCGGGTGCGGTCAACCGCACCTATGGCGGCGCCGTCGCCCGCCCCTTCGGTGCCGAGCCGAACTGGAACGAGCGCCACAATCTGATGCGCGAGGAGCGCCAGCAGATGGCGAAGGTTGCGGTCGGCCTCGCCTCGCCCGGCGACGTGCTGATGCTGGAATCCGGCTCCACCATGCTGCATCTCGCGCAGCAACTGGTCGTCACCGGCAAGGATCTGACCGTGGTGACGCCGAGCCCGAACATCGCCATTGCCCTGGCGCAGAATCCTTCCATCACCGTCATTCTGTGCCCCGGGACGCTGAACGCGCGCGAGGGCACGGTGCTGGGCCCGGAGACGGTGGCGTTCCTCGAGCAGTTCAACGCCAATCTCGCCTTCGTCGGCTCCAGCGGCATTACCGCCGACGGTCTGAACGAGACGCTGACCGGCATGGCGATCGTGAAGCGCGCGATCCTGGCGCGGGCGCGGCGGCGCGTGGCGCTGCTCGACCATACCAAGTTCGATCAGCCGAGCCTCGCCGTGGCGGGGGCGTTGCGCGACCTCAACGTGCTGGTCACCGACCAGATGCCGCAGGGCGACCTCGCCGCCGCACTCAACCGCGCCGGCGTGCAAATCATGCTGCCGCCGGCCATCGCGCCGGTGCAGGCGGCCTGATCATCGCGCAAAGCGTTCAGCCGGCCAGCTTCTTTTCCATGAACAGGCTGAGCGGGTCCGGCTTGTAGCTGCCGAACGGGCCGCGCTCGACATAGCCGAACTTGCGATAGAGCGCGATCGCCTCCGGCTGCTTGATGCCGGTCTCGAGCTGCATCAGGTCGATGCCGAGCCTCGCCGCTTCTTGCTCCAGCGCTTCCATGATCAGGCGGGCAACGCCCTTGCCGCGCGCCGTCGGATCGACGAAGACCCGCTTCATTTCTGCGCTTTTGCCGCCCGCGATTACGAAGGCGCCGCAGCCCAGCGCACGGCCATTCTCGCGCGCGACGAAGAAATGCACATCCGGCTCAGCCAGCGCGTCGACATCGACCAGGTGATTGCTCTCCGCCGGATAAAGCGACTGCATCAGCGCGTCCGACTGGCGGATCAACGCGACAACGTCGTCCTGGCGCGGGGATTCGCGGGCGATGGTGATCATAGTCTGTATGTGTCCCAATCCGTTCTTGGCTTCTGTGGCTCCGCCATCACCCCCACCCTACCCTCCCCCCTCAAGGGGGAGGGAACAGAGCGCGTGAGCGTCTTGGTTAGTGCTCTCAGGGAAGACTCGCCCCAACGACCTACTCGGTCGGCTCCTTCCCCCTTGAGGGGGGAAGGGTGGGATGGGGGTGACCCTGCCGGGCAGCTTCCGCGGTTTTCAATCCATCCCGAATCTTCAGCAATACGCCTTCACGATTTCCAAGCACGTCGTTGTTCCAAAATCGCACGACCCGATAGCCCTCCTTAGCCAACCAAGCATCACGGACCTTGTCTCCATCCGCATGGATCGCGTGTTGACCACCATCCACTTCGACCACAAGCCCCACATCGAGGCACGCGAAGTCGACGATGTAGCCACCGATCGGAACCTGCCGCCGAAAGCGATATCCATCGAGCTGCCGATCGCGCAGACTTCGCCACAGGGCCTGTTCCGCATCCGTCATCGTCTTGCGCAGACGACGTGCGTTCAAGTCGGCCAAGCCTAGAAACTCGGCGGCGAATTGGCGGTGACGACTTCGCATTCCTCGTCGCCGACATTGCGGAAGCGGTGTGGGATGCGGCTGTCGAAGTAATAGGCGTCGCCGGCGCCGAGCACTTTCACCTGGTCGCCGACCGTGACCTCAAGGCGGCCCCGCACGATGATGCCGCCCTCTTCCGAATCGTGGGTCAGCATCTGCTCGCCTGTGTCCGCGCCCGGCGCGTAGTGCTCGTGCATGAGCTGGATCGCCTTGCCGGTCATGTCGCGGCCGACCTGCCGGTAGGAGACCGGCCCACCGGCCAGCTCCACCAGTTCGCGCGCGCCAAAAAAAATCTGCGGCCGCGGAGCTTCTTGCAGGGCGAAGAATTCGGCCAAAGAGATCGGGAAGCCGTCCAGCAGCTTTTTCAGCATGCCCACCGACGGCGAGGAGCGGTTCTGCTCGATCATGGAGATGATGGCGTTGGAGACGCCGGCGCGCTTGGCCAATTCCCGTTGCGACAAGGCGTGCGCCTCGCGCAGGGATTTCAGCCGTCCGCCCAGATCAAAGCCGGAACCCTCCGCCACTGCTCAATTCCCCCGATTCTGGAAGCTTTCCCGCTCAATATAATGAACATTTGCACCCATGATCAAGGCGCAACTGGCCCCAAACTGTTAACAACCGGCCACACTTGTTCGATTTGTTGAACATTGATATGGTGCCGCCATTCCACCCACCCGTTCAACAATTGGCCAAGGACCATTGCCATGTCCGCTACCGCCAAGGCGGCTCCGCAGCCGTTCCAGCCGACTGCCTTCGAGCCGACGCCGAACAACCTCGAAGCTTTCTGGATGCCGTTCACCGCGAACCGGCAGTTCAAGTCGAAGCCGCGCCTGTTCGTCGGTGCGCAGGACATGCACTACACCACCCACGACGGCCGCCAGGTGCTGGACGGCACCGCGGGCCTGTGGTGCTGCAATGCCGGCCATGGCCGCAAGAAGATTTCCGAGGCCGTCGCCAAGCAGATCTCGCAGATGGATTACGCGCCCGCCTTCCAGATGGGCCATCCTTCGGCCTTCGAACTGGCCTCGCGCCTGACCAACCTGGTGCCGGGCGACCTGGACCACGTGTTCTTCACCAACTCGGGTTCCGAATCGGTCGACACCGCGCTGAAGATCGCCCTCGCCTACCATCGCGTGAAGGGCCAAGGCGCCCGCACCCGCCTGATCGGCCGCGAGCGCGGCTATCACGGCGTCGGCTTCGGCGGCATCTCGGTCGGCGGCATCGTCGCCAACCGCAAGTTCTTCGGCCCGCTGCTGAACGGCGTCGACCATCTGCCGCACACCCATAACCTGGAGAAGAACGCCTTCTCCAAGGGCCAGCCGGAATGGGGCGCACATCTGGCCGACGAGTTGGAGCGCATCGTCGCGCTGCATGACGCCAGCACCATCGCCGCCGTCATCGTCGAGCCGGTCGCCGGCTCCACCGGCGTGCTGATCCCGCCCAAGGGCTATCTGCAGAAGGTCCGCCAGATCTGCGACAAGCACGGCATCCTGCTGATTTTCGATGAGGTCATCACCGGCTTCGGCCGCCTGGGCTCGCCGTTCGGCGCCGAGCATTTTGACGTGCTGCCGGACATGATCACCTGCGCCAAGGGCCTGACCAACGGCGCGGTGCCGATGGGCGCCGTCTTCGCGCGCAAGCATCTCTATGACGCCTTCATGGAGAACGCCGCGGAGAACGCCATCGAGCTGTTCCATGGCTACACCTACTCGGCGCATCCGGTGGCTTGCGCTGCGGCGCTCGCCTCGCTCGACATCTACAAGGAAGAAGGCCTGTTCGAGAATTGCCGCAACCTCTCCAAATATTGGGAAGATGCGGTGCATTCGCTGAAGGGCATCAAGAACGTCATCGATCTGCGCAACATGGGCCTGATCGCCGGCATCGAGCTGGAATCGATCCCGGGCAAGCCGACGGCGCGCGCTTTCGGCGCCTTCCTGAAGGCGTACGAGCAGGGCCTGCTGATCCGCACCACCGGCGACATCATCGCGCTGTCGCCGCCGCTGATCGTGACCAAGAGCCACATCGACCAGATCTTCGACAAGCTCGCCGGCGTGCTGAAGAGCCTGGACTAACTCATCCATATCGCGGGTCGGCCCAGGGTTTTCCGAGCCGGACCGCACTGACATCACCGAAACGGTCGGCGGGGTAAACCCGCCGACCAAAGCTTTAGAGGGAGTGCTTTCCAATGTTGATCGGCGTGCCAAAGGAGATCAAGAATCACGAGTACCGCGTGGGGCTCATCCCCTCGTCGGTGCGCGAATTGGTCCACCATGGCCACAAGGTGCTGGTCGAGACCAAGGCCGGCGCCGGCATCGGCTTCGATGACGCAGCCTACAAGGCGGCGGGTGCCACCATCGCCACCAAGGCCGCGGACATCTTCGCCAAGGCCGACATGATCGTGAAGGTGAAAGAGCCGCAGGCCAGCGAGTGCAAGATGCTGCGCAAGGGCCAGTTGCTCTACACCTATCTGCACCTGGCGCCCGATCCGGAACAGACCAAGGGCCTGATCAAGTCCGGCTGCACCGCCATCGCCTATGAGACCGTGACCAGCCCGCGCGGCGGCCTGCCGCTGCTGGCGCCGATGTCCGAGGTCGCCGGCCGCATGTCGGTGCAAGTGGGCGCGCATTACCTGGAGAAGGCCCAGGGCGGCGCCGGCATCCTGCTGGGCGGCGTGCCGGGCGTGAAGGCGGCCAACGTCGTCGTCATCGGCGGCGGCATCTCCGGCACCCATGCGGTGCGCATGGCGCTGGGCATGGAAGCCATCGTCACCGTCATCGACAAGAACCTGGACCGCCTGCGCGAACTGGATGAATTGTTCGGCTCCAGCCTCAACACCATCTATTCGACCGTCGACGCCATCGAGCAGTATGTGGTCAATGCCGACCTCGTCGTCGGCGCGGTGTTGGTGCCGGGCGCGGCGGCGCCGAAGCTGGTCACCCGCAAGATGATCAAGCAGATGCGCCCCGGCTCGGTCGTGGTCGACATCGCCATCGACCAGGGCGGCTGCTTCGAGACCAGCCACGCGACGACCCACGCCGACCCTGTCTATGTGGTCGACAACGTCACGCATTACTGCGTCGCCAACATGCCGGGCGCGGTCGCGCGCACCTCGACCATCGCGCTCAACAACGCCACCCTGCCCTTCGCCGTGGCGCTGGCCAACAAGGGCGTGAACAAGGCGCTGGCCGACGATCCGCACCTGGCCAACGGCCTCAACATCCATGCCGGCCAAGTGACCTACAAGGCGGTCGCCGACGACCTCGGCTACAAATACGTGCCGGCCAAGACGGCGCTGGGCATCTGACGCCGCGCTTATTTCCGTTTGCCTGCGAACGGCGGGACTGCTCGGTCCCGCCGTTTTTCTTTCGTCCTGGCGCAAGGCCTCACGCCATCGTGACCTTTGGCGGTTCCGGCGTCATGCGCATGTCAGGTCGGATCTCGTAAGCATGATCCGCGACAAGACCTTGCCGACGGAGGCTGGATCATGAGAACCACGCGGATCATCGGCTTGCTCTGGCCGCTGGCGGCGATCTTGGCGCTTGGCGGATGCGGCCTGACCGGCCCGGCACATGATGCGCCTTCGGCCCAAGCCGCGGCAGTGGTCGACATGGGCTTCACAAGCTTCGAGCCGGAGGTGGTGCATATCCGCGCCGGCCAGACGGTGCAGTGGCGCAACACCGCGCTCATCACCCACGCGGTGAGCGACAACAAGGTATCCGCCGCCGATCCTAAGGACGCTTCAGTTCCGGCCGGCGCGGTGGCCTTCGATTCCGGGGACATTCCGGCGGGCGAAGTCTATAGCGCGACCTTCACGGTTCCTGGAACCTACAAGTATTTCTGCCCGCACCACGAAGATGACGACATGGTCGGCACCGTGGTGGTCGATCCCGCCTCTTAGCACGTCTAGACCGGCGCGCTGCAGGCGCGCATGCCGATGTCGCGGCCCCTGCGGTCGATTCCGCAGGTGATGAACCGGCCGGACGAAGCGGCGCACCATTCGCGCAGGTCGTTGCTGTACCAGTCGACCTTGGCCGGGCGGCCGATGGTCTCGCCGGTCGCCAGATCGATCTCCTCCGCCCAGTTGGAGAAGCAGGATTGCACGGTGCGGATCAGCCGCTCCGCATAGGCCTTGCCGCGCGGGTCGTCGGTGGTGAACTGGGTCTCGAGGCAGCCGGTCAGCGGCGTCTCCGGTGTCGACAGCGCCCGGCGGTATTTCGCGCTGACCCGTTCGCCGGCATTGGGCGTGCCTTCGCGGTTCCAGTCGAACTGAAAATCGAGATAGTGGGCGAAAACGTCGTCAAGATCGGCGAGCTTCACATGCTCGCGCGCGAACATCTCCGCCAGTTTCGTTTCATCGGCGCCGAAGCCGATCAGCGCCGAGCGGGTGCATTGCGAGACGTGCCTGCGCGGGATATAGCGGCGGCGCGGCTCCTCCCCGCGATGATCCCAATAGACTTCCAGGAGGCGCATGTCGGGAAAGGCGCCGGCCAGTTCGTCGACCAAACGCCGGCCGCCCTCCTCCGTCACCTGCAGGTCGGCGATCCAGTAGGTGGTCTTGCCGGACCAGTCCAGCACCCAGCTCTTCTCCGCGGCGGCGCGCCAGGTCTCTTGCGACAGTTCCGGCTTCGCGCCGCGCAGCGTGATGCCGGTCAGGTCGCAGATCTGTTCCAGCAGCATGTCGCCGTTGAAGCTGGGGCCAATCTGCACGCTGACCAGCTCTTCGCCGAGACCCTTGTGATGATCCTCCGTCGCGACGGACAGCCGGCCATTGTGATAGGTCAAAAAAACAGGACGCCCGTCAACCGTGCGTCCCCGGTATTGCGACGGCCGGCCCAGGCCGCCATCCACTTCCGCAAGGTCAAGCCCCAACTGGGGCAATTCCGGTCTGCTATAGAACATGGCTCCGTATCACTCTGGCATTCGGCGCATCGGCATCAGTTTCCGCTCGCATGGTTAAGAATTCTTGAGTGCATGCACGCCGGGGCATGTCGGATCAGCTCCGTTTCCTGAGCGTTGCTTCTTCCGCCTTGATGCGCAGGAAAAGCGCCAGCGCGTTTGCCGCGGAAAACCCGAACGCCAAGGGCCAGGAGCCCAGCGCCAGCGGCAGCAAGGCGATCTCCAGCACCACGACGACGTAGTTCGGATGGCGTAGGAAGCGATAGGGACCGGACTTCACCAACGGCACATGCGGCACGACGATGATGCGCGTGGTCCACAGCCCGCCAAGTGTCGCCATGGTCCAGAAGCGCAGCCCCTGGACCAGCAGGTAAAGCACGGCAAAAACCGGCTGGAATGCGGCATCGCCGGTGAGCAGCAGCGCCCAGAGCGCCGCCAGCCACAACACATGCACCCCGACCACGAAGGGATAGTGGCCGCGGCCGACCTCGTAAGCGCCTTCCGCCAGCAGTGCCCGCGTGTGCCGCCGCGACAGCACCAGCTCGTACAGACGCTCCAGCGTCACATAGACGAGCAGCGCGCCGGCCAGCAGCAACGAAGGCGATATCTCAGCCACAGGATGTCAGGGTCTCTTCCCCAGCTCCGAATCCGATTCGGAATCGTGAGCGCCAGAATCTCTAGCATCACGCTTCGAGAATTTGAAACCCCGCGCTGAAGCCCGGACCCAGGGCGGTCATCAATTGTCGCCCGGCGATGCCTTGTTGCATCACCCGGCGCAAAACAAACAGCACCGTCACCGCCGACATGTTGCCATATTCGCGCAGCACGTCGCGCGCCGCCTGCATGGAGCCCGGAGCAAGATCGAAGGCGGCCTCCAGCGCGTCGAGCACCTTCACCCCGCCAGGATGGCACACAAACCCCGCCAGGTCGCGCCGCGACAGGCCGCAGCCGGACAGGAACTCATCCGCCGCCGGCCGCAAATCCTCCCGCACCAGGGAGGGGATGTCGCGCGAGAACAACACGCCCAGCCCGTCATCCTCGACATGCCAGCCCATCACATCCAGCGAGTCAGGCCAGGTCTTCATGCCGGAAGCGCCGAGGCGAAGACCCGGCGAGCCGGGCCGGCCGATCACCATCGCCGTGGCGCCGTCGCCGAACAAGGCGGCGGCGATGATATTGCTTTTGCTGATGTCGCCCTGTCGGAAGGTCAATGCGCAGAGTTCCACCGCCAGGAACAGCACATCGCCTTCCGGCAATGTGCGCGCCAGATTGGCCGCGTGGCTCAAGCCCACCACGCCGCCGGCGCAGCCCAGGCCGAAGATCGGCAGGCGCACGATGTTGGTCGGCAGGCCGAGGCGGTTCATGATCAGGGCATCGAGGCTCGGCGTGGCGATGCCGGTGGTGGAGACCGTCACGACCGCGGCGATGTCGCGCGGCCGCCGGCCGGACCGAGCCAGGGCCTCGGTGGCCGCGCCGCTCAGCAGCTCGACGGCATTGTCGAGATAGAGCGCGTTGCGCTCCCTCCAGCCGTGCGGGGCCAGATACCAATCGACCGGCACGCAGGAATAGCGCGTGGCGATGCCGGCATTCTCGAACACGGGCATCAGCCGGTCGATCTCCGAGCGCTGGCGATCGAACAGGCGCGGCGCCAGCGCCGCGACCTCGTCCTGATCCAGGCGGAAACGCGGCACCGCCGTCGCCACCGAAAGGATCGTCGGGGGATCGTTTTCAATCAGGCGAAGAGCAGCTTGGACCATGGAACCTGCGCATCAAGTTAAGAGCGGCGCGTCAGATATACGCGCCGTCTCCGCGCTCCGTCGCGGCGTGTATGGACAATCACGAAGCTTTGAGCGGCCGGCGTGAACACGCCGCAGCATCCTGCCAGCCCTAGGTCGGCCAAAACACCTGACGGGACCATGACGAGCCGATCACAAGAACGTTTGACCCACAATGAACAGGATCACAACCGTATCCGTGGGCACGATCAACGCGAGCGCGCTATATAGGCGCATGACCACATCCCAGGATGGACAAGCATCCGGCGCCATCTTGCCGGATCGCGTGACGGCGGCGACGTGGGCGGGCTTTGCCGCCATGTGCCTCGGCATGTTCATGGCGATCCTGGACATCCAGGTTGTGGCAACGTCGCTGCCCGACATCCGCGCCGGCCTGGACATCGAGCCGGCGCAGATGAGCTGGATCCAGACCGCCTACCTGATCGCCGAGATCATCGCCATTCCCTTAACCGGATTCCTGACGCGGCTGCTCAGCCTGCGCGGCATGTTCGCGGCGGCGCTGGGCGGCTTCATCGTCGCCTCGGTCGGCTGCGCCGCCAGCGGATCGCTTCCCCTGTTGATCGCCTGGCGCGTGCTGCAGGGATTCTGCGGCGGCGTCCTCATTCCGGCGGTCTTCTCCGCCGTCTTCCTGCTGTTTCCCGAACGGCGGCAGGTGGTCGCCACCACCCTGGCCGGCGCGCTGGCGGTGCTGGCGCCGACCATCGGACCCGTGGTGGGCGGCTGGATCACCGATACCTTTTCCTGGCATTGGCTGTTTCTGATCAACGTGGTGCCCGGTATCCTCGCCATCGCCGCGATCCTGCACCTGCTGCCGCGCGAGCGCGCCGATCTGCGGCAAGCACATACGCTGGATTGGTTCGCGCTGGCGCTGATGGCCGCGGCGCTGGCCAGCCTGGAGATCCTGCTCAAGGAAGCGCCGCAACGTGGCTGGCTCTCCGGCTTTGCGCTCAGCCTGCTGCTCGTCTGCATCGCAAGTGGAACGGTCTTTGTTTGGCGCGTCACCAGGTCGGCGAGGCCGCTCGTCGCTCTATCGGCCTTGCGAGACCGGAAGTTCGCGCTCGGCTGCTGGCTGTCCTTCATGCTGGGTATCGGCCTGTTCGGCTCGGTCTATCTGATGCCGGTATTCCTCGGGCTGGTGCGGCTGCGCGGCGCGCTGGAGATCGGCGAAATCATGCTGGTGACCGGCGTCGCACAGTTGCTGACGGCGCCGGTCGCGGTGCAAATGGAGCGGCGCTTCGACGCGCGGCCGCTCTCCGCCTTCGGCTTCGCCTTGTTCGGGATCGGCCTGGGCCTCAGCTACTTCCAGACCTTCGAGACGGACTTCGCCCAGATGTTCTGGCCGCAAATCATCCGCGGCATCGCCATCATGTTCTGCCTGCTGCCGCCCACGCGGCTGGCGCTCGGCCATCTCGCGCCCGCGGACATTCCCAATGCCAGCGGCCTGTTCAACCTGATGCGCAACCTGGGCGGCGCCATCGGCATCGCCCTCATCGACACCATCATCTGGGTGCGGGCGCCGGAGCATGTGGATGCAATCGTGACGCGGCTGCTGGCGGGGGACGCGGCGACCGCCGCCTTTGTCGGGTTGCCGACCGACAAGTTCAAGGGCGTGCCGCTGGGTCCGGTCGACGCCGACACGCAGGAGTTCGCCCGGCCGCTGGTGGAGCGCGCCGGGCTGGTCTCCGCCATCAACGAGGCGTGGGCGATGATGGCGCTGGCCATGGCGCTCGCCCTGTTGGCTCTCTTCATCTCCCACCTGCGGAATCGCCGCGGCCGCATCGCGTGACACAAGGCGACGGACCGGGCCTTCGATACAATTCGTTGCAAATGCGCAGGGTTCAGGACATTCCGCCGTTACATCGTTGACGGAGAGTCTACCCCGCCGACGCGCTTTCGACATCCACGCCGACCTTGCCGTCCAACCGCAAGCTCATCCGATGTCGTTCCAATGCAATGGAGAGCACCATGAAAAAGACCCTGATCGCCGCCACCGCGCTGATGTTCCTCGGCGCGCCGCTGGCCATGGCGGCCAACAGCAACACCATGACTCCCCTTCCGAACGCCAAGCCGGCGGTGACGCAGACCCACAAGGTCGCCGCTTCGAGCCCCAGCGCCCGCTGCACGGCCCTGGAACAGCAGTTCAGCAAGGCGGAATCGAGCCACAAGTCGATGCCGGTGTACAAGGACGCCGTGCGCCTGCGCGACGAAGGCCGGAACATGTGCACGGCCAACAAGGCGCCGGAAGGCGTCAGCAAGCTGGAGCAGGCGCTGAAACTGATCGGCGTGAAGCCGGCCTCCAACACCTGATCCCCCGTCACCCCAGAGTTCCCCTCAACCCATAGATCGCACCGCAAGGCGCGCCCCCTCCCGCATCGCGCGAGGGGGCGCGATCCTTTGACGACGCACGTACCGCCCGCGTGACACGTTCCGTTGCAAAATAAGGCCGTGACGGACATTCGGCCGTTACAGGAACGGTTCAGGGTTCTCCAGCCGACGCGCATCGACATCCACGCCGACGCTTTGCCAACCGGTGATTTGCCTGGCAAAGCTCATTCGATGTCGTTTCCATGGAGACCAATCATGAAGAAGACACTGATCGCCGCAACCGCCCTGGTGATTCTCGGCGCGCCGCTTGCCGTCGCCTCCGGCAACCTGACGCCGACCGGGATGCTGAAAGGCAAGCCGCCGATCACCGAGACCTATCAGGTTTCGTCCGCGAGCCCCAGCGCCCAATGTATCAAGCTGGAACAGCAGTTCAGCAAGGCGAGTTCGGAGGGCGTGTCGATGAAGGCGTACCACAACGCCGTGCGCCTCAGCAACGAGGGCCGCAATCTGTGCAGCACCGACCGGTCGCTGCAGGGCATCGCCAAGCTGGAGCGCGCGCTGCACACCATCGGCGTGAAGCCGGCGATGATCGGCTGATCGACCAATCTCACCAACCCCGCACCGCAAGGCACGCCCCCTCCCGCACCGCGTGAGGGGGCGCGATCCTTTGTACGCCGCGCGCTATTCCACGCGGCGGAAGCATCGTGTGACAGCGCGCAATAAGGCCCGCGGCCGACACGATCTGTTGCAAATCCGGCCACCTCCGTTATTGCGGCGTTACGCGCAAGCCCCACCTTTCCCCGGCCGACGCGCATCGACATCCACGCCGACATCTGCCGCACAAGACCGGAGATTCACAAGATGTCGTTCTGACGGAGATTTCCATGAACAGAATCCTGATCGCCACCGCCGCTTTGCTTGTCTTCGGCGCGCCAATGGCGCTGGCCGCAAGCAGCCCGATCATCATCCCGCCCAAGGCGCAGGAACACCGGGTGCACAAGGACAAGGTCGCCTCGGTGGCGATGGACCAGAAATGCCAGGCGCTCGGCTACGAGTTCGACACCACGTCCGGCAAATACAAGAACGCGCAGAGCTATCTGCGGGCGATGCAGACGGCGGCCCAGGGCAAGTCCTTCTGCGCGGCGCACAACGACACGGCCGGCATCGAGAAATACGACCTGGCCTTCAAGATGCTCGGCGCCAAGCCGTCGGCAAGCTGAAGAGGCAAGCTGAACAACACCAATCCGATCAACGACGATTGATTGACGCGAGCCCTCCCTCGGGCCACTGGGGGAGGGTTTAATTTCGTTGTACTGCTGCCCGCCCCCGCCTTGCGCTTCGCCGCCGGCGCGGCATAAATGATCCGGTGACCCCTCCGATTCCCTCCCGACACCATAAGCGTGGCGACGCGGAACGCATATCATGCGCCTGATGAGGCTTGGCGGCATCGGCGAAGCGCTCGCCGACCGGAATTTCCGCGTTTACACGGTCGGCTCGGTGATCTCGTGGGTCGCCTTTTTCATGCAGGTGGTGGCGGTTTCCTGGACCGCCTGGGAATTGACCCATTCCACCACATGGCTGGCCGTCATCGCCGTGCTGGACATTGCGCCGAACATCCTGTTCGTGCCGCTCGGCAGCACGCTGGCGGACCGCTATGACCGTTTCCGCATCGTGGTGATCAGCTACGCCTTCGCCCTCCTGCAAGCAGCGGCGTTGGCGGCCCTCGCCTATTCCGGTCACCTTTCCATCTGGCCGCTGGCGGTCCTGGTGTTCCTGCACGGCACGATCCATTCCTTCAGCGTGCCGGCCGCCTACGGGATGCTGCCGCGCTTCGTCGCCAAGGAGCGCTTGGCCTCCGCCATCGCCGTCAACAGCGCCTACACCCAGGTGGCGATCGTCGCCGGTCCGATCCTGGCCGGTTGGCTGATCGCCCATCAAGGCGCCGCCTTCGCCTTTGCCGTGAACGCGGCGGGCTATGTCATCTATCTCATCTCCATCGCCTTCCTGCGCACGCCGGCCGGCTATGCCGCGCCGATGTCGAAGCGCGGCACGATGATCGGCGACTTCGTCGACGGCCTGCGCTATATCGCCGGGCACCCCGGCATCACCACCTTGCTCATCCTGATGCTGCTGGGCGACGCGCTGTCCGGCGCGCTCTACCAGATGCTGCCGGCCTATTCCGCCACCTCGCTCGGGCTCGGCGTCGGCGGCATGACCACGATCCTCGCGATCTTCGGCGCCGGCGCCACCTGCGCGGCGCTTTGGATGGCGCATGGCGGCATGAAGCGCCTGGCGCCACCGCTGCTCATCGGCGCCTTCGCCGCCTGCGCGCTGGCGGTCGGCGCGGTTGTGCTGGCCGATCGCTTGTGGCTGGCGGTCGGCGCGGCGCTTATTTGGGGCGCGGCGCGCCAGATCCACAACACCGGTACGATCGCGTTGCTGCAGACCTCCATCGACGACAGCCAGCGCGGCCGGGTCATGGGCACGGAATTCCTGCTCTCCCGGCTTTCCGCCGGCATCGGCGCCTATGCGATCGGCGCGACGGCCGAACGGCCCGGCCTGCAACTGCCGATGTTGATTGCCGTCGGTCTATGCCTGATCGCCTGGGCCTACGCCTTCACCCGGCGCAAGCGGATCGCGGCGGCGTTTCAGCCGATCTCCTGATGCACCTTCGGCAGGCGCACGAGCGCGCGCAGGCCGCCTTCCTTGCGGTTCTCCAGGGTGATGGAGCCGCCATGCGCCAGGATGACCGAGCGCACGATGGCGAGGCCCAGGCCCGCGCCACCGGAATCGCGGTTGCGCGATTCCTCCAGGCGGACAAAGGGCCGGAACACGTCATTGATGCGGTCCGCCGGGATGCCCGGGCCTTGATCGTCGATGGCGACTTCGACGGAATCCGGCCGCTCGAACAGGCTGATGTCGGCGGCGTGGCCGTAGCGGATGGCGTTCTCCACCAGATTGTTGAAGCACCGCAAGAGCGCCACCGGCTTGCCCAGGATGGTGACTGCGACCTCGGCATCGCTGTTGCGCACCAGGTGCAGGCGCGCCGGCGGATTGGCTTCCACCACCTCGCGCAGCAGCTCGGCCAGATCGACCGGCTCGCTCGGCTCGGTGTCATTGTCCTCGCGCGCGAAGGCGAGCGTGGAGCGGATGATCGCCTCCATCTGGTCCAGGTCGGCCAGCATCTTCTGCTGCTCTTCCGGGTCCTCGACGAACTCGGCGCGCAGCTTCAGGCGCGTGATCGGCGTGCGCAGATCGTGCGAGATGGCGGCGATCATCTGCGTGCGATCCTCGATCATGCGCCGGATGCGGTCGCGCATGCGGTTGAAGGCGCCGGCGGCGCGACGCACTTCGCTGACGCCGCTTTCCGGCACGTCTTCCGGATGGCCGCCGCGGCCGAATTCCTCCGCCGCCGTCGCCAACTGGTCGATCGGGCGCGTGATCAGCCGCATCGCCGCGACGCCGAACACCAGCAAGCCCGAAATGCTGAGGCCCAGCACCAGGATATGCGACACCGAAGAAAGCGGCAGGCTGCTGACCGAGGCAAAGGCGAAATTGAGCCAGGTGCCGTCCATCAATTGCAGCGACACGTAGAAGGCCTGGCCACGATCCTGCAGCCGCAGCAATTGATCGGCGCGCTCGTCGCGACTATCAGCCCACAACCTGGGCATCCAGGATGACAGCAGATCGGCGTGACCCGCGGACCCGCCATATTCGACACGCAGATCGCGCCAGCGCACGCCGTCCAGGCGCGCGCCGAGCACGTCGCGCAGGCGCTCGGTGCGGCTGTCCGGCGGCGATTCACGCGCGACGCGGCTGTCGGCGGCGGCGACGACATAAAGCGAGGAGCCGCTGATGGATTCGGCGATCACCGGCCGCAGCACCGGCGCCGAGTGATCGAGGAAGCGCGCCGTGGCGGCGATGCGCTCGGCGGCGCGCAGATCTTCCAGCGCGGCGACCGCTTCGTCGCGGCTGATGGCGTGGAAGGCGGAAACCGCGATCAGCGAAAAAGTGATGCCAAAGGCGAGAACCAGCGCGAACCATGTCAACATCGATTGCGGCAACAGGTGACGCAAGATGAAGTTCACGGCGCGGTCTCCGCTCCATCCCTGCCGCCGGGCTCACCGGCGATGTCGCCGCCCGTCACCGCGCCGGTGAACATGTAGCCGCCGCCGCGCACCGTGGCGATCAGGCCGCCGGCGCCGGCGACCGTGCTCTCCAGCTTGCGGCGCAACCGGCCGATCTGCACGTCGATGGAGCGGTCGAACAGCGACGCCGCGCGCCCCTTGGTCAAATCGAGCAGGCGGTCGCGGCTCAGCACGCGCTGCGGCCGTTCGACCAGGGTCACCAGGAGGTCGAACTCGCCACCGGTCAGCTCCACCTGTTGGCCGGCGGGGTCGAGCAACTGGCGCCGCGCCGGGTGCAGCTTCCAACCATCGAAGGTGAAGACCGGGTCGCTTTCGCCGGAGGCCCCGACGGCGACGGCGGCGCGGTCCTCGGTGCGGCGCAGGATGGCGCGGATGCGCGCCAGCAGCTCGCGCGGATTGAACGGCTTCGGCAGGTAGTCATCGGCACCCATCTCCAGGCCGATGATGCGGTCGGTCTCCTCGCTGACGGCGGTCAGCATGATGATGGGGGTAGAGGTGGTGGCGCGGAGCTGACCGCACAGAGTGAGGCCGGATTCCCCAGGCAGCATGAGATCGAGGACGATCAGATCGATCTTGGCCTCCGCCAGGACGCGGCGCATCTCGCGGCCATCGGCGGCCACGCTGACGCGGAGGCCGTTCTTGGCCAGGAACTTGGACAGGAGATTGCGGATCTCCCTGTCGTCATCGACTACCAGGATATGGGCGGAACGGTCCATTCGACGTCATTCTCCTCCGCCCTGGATGCGGGCGGCGGGCCTGTGGGTGCCCGGCGAGCCTAGGCGGTAAAAACAGCCATATGGTTAACGCTGCCCCCGGAAACTAGCTGAGGGGCCTTCGGCCGCCACGCTGGGGCCGTTGCCTTCTTCGTTAACGATACTACGTAACGTCCGTCAGGGCCGGTTCGTAACCAATTGTAACAGCCGGCCCCCCGGTCGCAATCCGTTGCCAAAAGGCCCTTCCGGCGACACGCGCGTGTTACCCGCCTCCCCCATGTTGATGCCCATGGATCAGTGCCTTGCGGGCACCTGCGAAGTTTCGGAGACAGTTATGCGTAGCGTTGTATCCCATTTGGTTTCCTCCAGACCCGGCCGGGTCGTTGGCGGCGCCACCGCAGCCCTGGTTTTGGGTCTCGCGGTCGTGGCCCCGACCCACGCAGAAGCGCCGCCATCCACCTTTGCCGACCTAGCGGCAAAGGTGTCCCCGGCCGTGGTCAACATTTCGTCCACCCATGTCCTGACGCCGAAGGACGGCGAAGGCATGGGCGGCATGGAAGGCATGCCCTTCCCCGAGGGCTCGCCGTTCGAGCAGTTCTTCAAGCCGTTCATGGACCAGCAGCGCCAGGAGATGCAGAAGCATCCGCGCAAGGTGACCTCGCTCGGCTCCGGCTTCATCATCGACGCCAGCGGCTACGTCGTCACCAACAACCACGTGATCGACGACGCCAAGAACATTGAGGTCACGCTGACCGACGGCACCGAATATCCGGCCAAGCTGATCGGCGCCGACCCGAAGACCGACCTAGCCCTGCTGAAGGTCGAAGCCAAGACCGAGCTGCCGCACGTCTCGTTCGGCGATTCCGACAAGATGCGGATCGGCGACTGGGTGATGGCGGTCGGCAATCCGTTCGGCCTGGGCGGCACCGTGACCGCCGGCATCGTCTCGGCCCGCGGCCGCGACATCCATGAAGGCCCCTATGACGACTTCCTGCAGATCGACGCCGCGATCAACCAGGGCAATTCCGGCGGCCCGACCTTCTCGACCAATGGCGACGTGATCGGCATCAACACGGCGATCGTTTCGCCGAGCGGCGGCTCGGTCGGCATCGGCTTTGCGATCCCCTCCAATCTCGCCAAGCCGATCATCGCCGAGCTGAAGCAGCAGGGCCATATCGAGCGCGGCTGGCTGGGTGTCGCGATCCAGGAGCTGACGCCGGACCTGACCCAGGGCCTGGGTCTGAAATCAGGCCAGGGCGCCTTGATCTCGTCCGTGCAGGAGAAGAGCCCGGCCGAAGCGGCGGGCCTGAAAGCCGGCGACGTGGTGCTGGATTTCGGCGGGCATGCGATCGCCTCGCCCAAGGATCTGTCGCGCATCGTCGCGGAGACCCCGCGCAATACCAGCGTGCCGGTGAAGATCTGGCGCAACA
>DASZQC010000141.1:0-14486 GCA_035549815.1 Dongiaceae bacterium | reverse complement strand
AGCTCCTGACCTATTCCAGGCAGTCAGTATAGGCCCTGACCGTTGAGCAGCGGCAAAATTGCCCGATTACCGCTGCTCGCGCCGCCCCAAAAGAAAAACCGCCCGCTGCGGGGGGAAGCAGCGGGCGGTCACTCATCGAGGATCCGCGCGATTGGGGGAGGGTGCGGACCCTCTCTCTTGGGCCGTTTGACCGGCCCAAACGGGGCCGGCGAAAACCGGCAGATTACTTCTTCGCGACCTTCGCGACGGCCGACTTCAGCTCGTCGAAGTTGGCGACGGCGCGCTCGGAGAGCAGATCGACGGCCTTGGTCTGCGACTTCTGCAGGGTGTCGACGGTCTCGCGGATGTTGACCAGCGCATCTTCGAACGCGGTCTTGGCGAGGTCGGCCTGCTTGGCGAACTTGTCTTCCGGGGTGCCGGCGGCGGTCAGTTCCTTAGCGACCTTGCCGAAGTCCTCGAACGCCTTGCGGGCGATCTCGGCCTGGCGGGTGGCAACCGCCTTCACGCCGTCAAACGCAACCTGGTTGGCCGCGGTGAAGGCTTCGATGTTCTTGCGCTGCAGGGCGAACGCGGCATCGAAGTCGAAGCTCGGCGCCTTGCCGTTCACGAAATACTTCGAGAAGTCACCGGCCCACTTGCTGAACTCAGCCTGGATCGCGGTGAAGTCGGGAACCTTCACGAACTCATTCTCGATGGTCTGGGCTTTTGCCATCTCTGATCTCCTCAAGGGCTCAAATTTCTGCTGCGAATCGATGGACCCCGTCCCGGGCCATCGAAGTGGTCTGAGGAGCTATATGATGCGGTGCAACAAAAAGGTCAAGCGGATTTTTGCTGCACTGCAAAAATACTCGGATTAACCTATATTAATCATACTATTAGGCAGTTTTGCGTCGCGTCATCTCGACCCAGCGCTCGGCCTGGCTCAGGCGTTTGTCCAATTCGGCCATGGTCTTGCTGAGGTCGCTGCTCTCGTCCTTGAACCAGACGCGGAGCGCCGCCGCGTAGATGGCGCCCAGCCCCTCGATGCGCAAGGCGCCGCGCAAGCCCGAAGCGGAGATGCCGGCCGCTTCCAGCATGCGGGCGAGCGAGGAACGGAGCTGGCACAGCAGGGCCAGGCCCTCGCCCGGGGTGCGCGGCAAATCCTTGGCCAGGGCAGCGAAGGCCTCGCGATGCCGGTTCAGCGCATCGAAGCGGCGCATCAGCAGGTCGAACAGCCGGTCCTTCGGCGAGCCGTCCAGCGGATCACCGTCCAGCCCGGCGAAGATCTGCGCGTCGATGTCGCGGCCGATGCCCATCAGGATCGAAGCCTTGCTGGGATAGGCCTGATAGGCCTCGGACAGGCTGACGCCCGCTTCCTTGGCGATCTCGGCATAAGAGAGATCGCGCCAGCCGCCGGCGGCGGTCAGGCGCAGCAAAGCCTCGCGCAATGCCGCCCCAGGATCGCCAGGATGGGGATCGGCGGGATGCGCGGTTTTCTTGCCGCGGGACTTGGTCGATTTCTTGCGCGCGGGTTTGGCCATGGGTCACTCCCTTCGCTGCATCTCTAGGCCGCCAATGTGGCAAGCCTTTGACAAGCGGGCAAGCCGAACTGGGCTACTTTACGGCAATCACACGGCCGCCGGTGATCCGCTCCAGGTCCATCGGGGTCAGGCGGAACACCGCGTTGGGGGAACCGGCGGCGGCCCAGATCTCTGGATATTGCCGCAGATCCTCGTCGATGAAGATGGTGACCGGACCGGTATGTCCGACCGGCGCCACGCCGCCGATGGCAAAGCCGGTCGCGGCACGGACGAACTCCGCATCGGCGCGGCCGATCCCGTCGTTCAGCGCCATCGCCAGCTTCTTCTCGTCGACGCGGTTGATGCCGCTGGCGACCACCAGTACGGCGCGATTGTCGGACTTGGCGCGGAACAGGACCGACTTGGCGATCTGCGCCACGGTGCAGCCGATCGCCGCTGCGGCATCGGCGGAGGTGCGGGTGGAGGCGTCGAATTCCTTGATCTCGGCGGCGAGGCCGAACTTGGCCAGCGCATCGCGCACGCGGGCCACGCTGCCCTTGCCTTCAACCTCAGCCATGGTTCAGCGGCCTTCCGCGATCTCGCGGCCGCGGCGCGTGGCGGCGGCGATGGCCTTGTTCATCAGCGGCTGCAGGCCATCGGGCGCCATCAGCACATTGATCGCTTCCAGGGTCGTGCCCTTCGGGCTCATCACCGCCTCGCGCAGCTTGGTGGCGCTGTCGCTCGATTGATGCGCAAGCTCGCCGGAGCCGGTGACCGTCTGGCGCGCCAGCTTCATGGCAAGGTCGGGCGCCAGGCCCATCTGCCGCGCTGCCTCGGCCAGGCACTCGATCAGCAGGAACACATAGGCCGGCCCGCCGCCGGAGACGGCGGTCACCGCATTGATCTGGTCTTCCTGGTCGATCCAGCCGATCTCGCCCACGGCGGACAGCAACTGGCCGCACAATTCCTGAATCGCCGCCGGCACCTTCGGATCGCGCAGCAGCACCGACATGCCGCGCCCGACGGCCGCCGGCGTGTTGGGCATGGAGCGGATGACCACCGCTTTCGGCCCCAGCTTCTCTTTGAGGTAGGCCACGGTCTTGCCGGCGGCGATGGACAGGAACACCGCACCCTGGTCGGCGAAACCGCGATAGGCGGGCAGCGCCTCGTCCATGAATTGCGGCTTGATCGCCAGCAAGCAGATGCCGGGCTTCAGGCCGGCGGGCAGCCTGGCGGACTCAGGGACAACCGTGACCCCGCGGGCCTGGACATCGTCCAGGTCGCGCGGGGCCGGTTCGATCACGAACACGTCCTTGGCGGTGACGCCGCGCGACAGCCAGCCGCGCAGCAACGCGCCTCCCATCTTGCCGCAGCCCACCAGCACCAGTGGGCCGGGCAAGACGATCCTTGGTTGGTTCATCGCGTCAGATCAGGCCTCTCCGACCGTCTCCAGCATGGCGGCTTCCATCGCCTCCTGGGGCTTCTTACCGCCCCAAAGGGTGAATTGAAAGGCCGGGTAGAAACGCTCGCATTCGCCGATCGCGGTCTCCAGCAGATCTTCCAGCTGTTCCGCGACGATGCCGCTGGTGCCGCGCAACAGCACGGTGTGGCGGTACATCGGCGCCATCTCTTCGCGGCACAGATCGAAATGACCCAGCCACAGGCGCTCGTTGATCATCGACAGCAACTCGGCGACCGGCGGGCGCTTGCCGGTCGGGATTTTCATGTCGAGCAAGCACGAGAAATACAGGGCCCCCAGATCCTCCTGCCAGACAAAGAACATGCGGTATTCGCACCACTGACCCCGGAACTCGACCACCATTTCCTCATCGCCGGAACGCTCGTGCCGCCATTCATTGACGGACACCAGCTCTTCCAACATGTCGATGGGATTGTGGCGGGTCTGGGTCGACTCAACTCGGAGCAAGCCCATAACTAGCGCCCTCCATGCGTCGGCCCCCGGAGGCCCGCTCGGTGGGGCCAGACCCCCAGGACTAGATGACAGATTGAAGAATCCCCACTAGCGATAGAGTCGCAAATTTAAGACTCCTGCGCAAGCGGGGAATTAAGGAAGTTTCGAGTCAGAGTCGAAGAAAGCGACCTAACGCGGCTCGGAATCGGAGTCTTGGGGAGCGCGCGTCGCGGAAGAAGAGTCTTTCGCGGCCAGTTTGGCCTCCAAAGAGAGCACGCGCGCCTCGAGCCGGATCTGCGCTTCGCGCGCCGCCTGGGCGACGGCTTTCATGGCTTCGAACTCGTCGCGCGAGACCAGATTCATGCGGCCCAGCAGGCGTTCGAGCTGCTGCTGGATGCGCAGCTCGACCTCATGCTTCACGCCGCTGACCGAGCCGAGCGCGCCGCTCGCCACCTTGGCCAGATCATCGAGAAAACGGTTGTCGGTCTGCATGTTGGTCGGTCCTGATTCGCGGCGGCCTGTCGCTTGCCGCTGTCATGAGGCCACCTTATAACCCGGACGCCGCATCCGTCCACCAACCCGCGCCGGTGCTGTCGCATGGTCTTTCCTGAGTTCGATCCGGTCGCCCTTCAGATCGGCCCCCTCGCCATCCGCTGGTATGCGCTGTCCTACATCGTCGGCATCCTGCTGGCATGGCGCTATTGCATCTGGTGCGCCGCTCTGCCGCCGCAGCGGGTGCAGCGCGGGCAGCTCGACGATTTGATGTTCTGGTGCACCATCGGCATCATCCTGGGTGGCCGCCTGGGCCAGGTGCTGCTGTGGGAGCCGAGCACCTATCTGGCGCACCCGCTGGACATCCTGAAAATCTGGCAAGGCGGCATGGCGTTTCATGGCGGGCTGATCGGCGTGGTGCTGGCGATCGTGCTCTACGCGCGCAGCCAGAAGATGAGCCCCTTCGCCTTCGGCGACATTATCGCGGCCTCGGCGCCGATCGGCCTGTTCCTCGGCCGTGTCGCCAATTTCGTCAATGGCGAGCTGGTCGGGCGGCCGACCGACCTGCCTTGGGGAATCATTTTCCCCCAATTCGGCGACGTGCCCCGCCACCCAAGCCAGCTTTACCAGGCGGCCTTGGAGGGCATCGTCCTGTTCATCTTCCTGTTCTGGGCGATTCGGCAACGCTGGATTCGCGAGCGGCTCGGCATGACCTTCGGCCTGTTCCTGATGGGCTATGCGGTCACGCGCTCCATCGGCGAAGTGTTCCGTGAGCCGGAGGTGGATCTGGGCGGCTTCAACTTCGTCACCTGGGGCCAGATCCTGAGCGTGCCGATGTTCGCCATCGGCCTCTACCTCGCCCTGCGCAAACCCAAGACGAAGGCGGCGGAGTGATTCGCCCGTCATCGCATTCTCCCCATCGTCATGGTCGGGCTTGGTCCGACCATCCACGAGTTTGCATCGGCCACGCTGAAGCGGTGGCGCGAAACTCATGGATGGTCGTGCCGATCACGACCATGACGGAGTAGGGGCCGGCGGCGTGCATACGCCGGGCACCTCCACCATGGAGCTTATCAAGCGCCGCATCGCGGAGACCGGCCCGCTGCCGGTCGCGTCCTTCATGCGCCTGGCCTTGAGCGAGCCGGGCATCGGCTATTACGCGACGCGCGATCCGCTGGGGGCGGCCGGCGACTTCGTCACCGCGCCGGAGATCAGCCAGATGTTCGGTGAGATGATCGGGCTGTGGTGCGTCGATCTGTGGGAGAAGTTCGGCAAGCCCGACCTGTTCCTGCTGGTCGAACTCGGTCCGGGCCGCGGCACGCTGATGGCCGATGCCTTGCGCGCCGCGCGGGTGCGCCCGGAATTCCTGCGCGCCATGCGCCTGCATCTGGTGGAAATCAGCCGGCCCCTGCGCGTGAAGCAGGCACAGCGGCTCGGTGCCTTCGCGCCGGCCTGGCACGACGAGGTGGCGGACGTGCCGGACGGCCTGATGATTTTGCTCGGCAACGAATTCCTCGACGCGCTGCCGATCCACCAGTTCCAGATGACCGACAAAGGCTGGCGCGAGCGCGCGGTCGGGCTGATGGACGGCGAACTGGCCTGGACACATGACGCGCCCGGGCCGGAGCTCGACCTGCTGCGGCCGGCGCATCGCAAGGCCAAGCCGGGCGACATCGCGGAAATCTGCCCCGCGGCCTTGTCCCTGGCCGAGGCGCTGGCCGGGCGGTTCGCGCGCGACGGCGGCGTGGCGCTGTTTCTGGATTACGGCCCGACGCGCAGCGGCTTGGGCGATTCGTTCCAGGCGTTGCGCGGTCATCGTCCCGCCGACCCGCTGCGCGAAGCGGGGCAGGCGGACCTGACCGCCCATGTCGATTTCGCGGCGCTGGCCGACAAGGCGCGCGCGGGCGGTGCCAATGCCTTCGGGCCGATCGGGCAGGGGCCGTTCCTGCAGGCGCTGGGCATCGAGCAGCGCGCCTCCATGCTGGCGGCCAAAGCCAATGAAGCGGATCGCGCGGCGATCGCCGCTTCGTTGCATCGCTTGATCGCGCCGGCGCAAATGGGCAGTTTGTTCAAGGCGCTGGCCATTGCCGCGCCGCAAGTGACGGAGTTGGCCGGCTTTTCATGATCAGTCTCGGAACGCTGGGAGAGCTGGAGGGCATTCGGCACGGCTTCATGACCCGCCATGGCGGCGTCAGCGACGGCATCTATGCCTCGCTCAATTGCGGCATCGGCTCCAGCGATCACCCGGACAAGGTGCGCGAGAATCGCGTCCGCGCCCTGCAGCAGGCCGGCCTGCCGGAGAACAGCCTGTTCACCGCCTACCAGATCCACAGCCCCGACGTGCTGGTGGTCGAAGGGCCGTGGACCGGCGACGATCGGCCGCGGGTCGATGCGATGGTGACGAAGCGGAAGGGCATCACCCTCGGCGTCCTGTCCGCCGATTGCGTGCCGGTGCTGTTCGCCGACCCGGAGGCGGGTGTCGTCGGCGCCGCCCATGCCGGCTGGCGCGGCGCGGTTACCGGCGTGCTGCAGGCGACGGTCAAGGCGATGGTCGATCTGGGCGCGAAAGCGGAGCACATTCGCGCCGCCATCGGCCCCTGCATCGGCGCCGCCAGCTACGAGGTCGGCGCCGAGTTCCCGGCGCCCTTCCTGGCGCAGGATCCGGCGCACGCGAGGTTCTTCCGCGCGGGCCTGCGCGACGGGCACCAGATGTTCGATATCGAGGGCTACGTGACGGCGCGCCTCAAGCAATTGAGGCTGGCCGAGGTCGAGGCGGCGCATCGCGATACCTGCGGCGAGCGCGAGACTTTTTTCAGCTATCGCCGCAGCGTGCTGCGCAAGGAACCCGACTATGGCCGCCACGTCTCGGTGATCGGCCTCGTTTGAGAACCATACAACTTAGCAGCCCTGACTTTCCGCGTGGCACGGGTCTTGCTGCTCACGCGGCAGATGATCAGGGCCGCTCCACATGACCGATGAACACTCGGCGGCGATGTCGGCTGCCGACGGTGCCGGTGTCGCGGCCATCCGCAATCTCGACCAGCTACAAAGCACCTGGAACAACATCGTTCTGACCGGCAAGCCCAATGGCCTTGCCGAAAAGCCGGACCTGCTGGCGTCGCTGAACCAGGTCGGCGGCGAATTCGAGAAGCTGCGCCATGAGTTGCTGGATGCCTTTTCGCACGCCGGGCAGCGCGAAACTGCCGTCGAATTGGGCATGCGTGCACAAATTTCAGTCGATATCCTGATCCGGAACCTGTTCGAGCGCACCGCCGACGTAGGATTTCTGGCCGAGGACGTCGCGATTCTCGACAGCCTCGCCGCGAACGAAGCGGGCGCGGATCTGCTGCCGCTGCGCCAGCGTCTCGACGCCTATATCGCCAAGTATTCGGTCTATGACGACATCGCGATCTATCGCCCGGACGGCAAGCTGCATGTGACGCGGCTGGGCGAAACATCGCGCTTCGCCGATGGCCATGCGCTGGTCGCCCAGGTCCTGACCCGCCCGGCGACATTTCATGAGATTTTCCATGCCGGCAGCGACGGCTCGGCGCAGCTCATCTATGCCCAGGGCATCCATCGGCAGATCGCCTCCGGCCACAAGCAGGTGATCGGCGTGCTGGCTTTGTCCTTCCGCTTCGCCGACGAGATGAGCGGCATCTTCGCCGATCTGCTGGGAGAGAATCCCGGAGGTGTCGTTCTCGCCATTCTCGATGGCGACGGCCAGGCCATCGCCAGCAGCGACGCGGATGCCCTGCCGGTCGGCACGTCTTTGACGCTGACCGAATCCGTGCTGCAGCCGGTCACGCTCGGCGAGCGTCCGTTCCTGGCGACGCGCCGGCCCACCAAAGGCTATCAGGGTTTCTTCGGCCTCGGCTGGAGCGGTGTCGCCTTGCGGCCGGCGAACCGCCCGGCGGCCAAGGAAGCGGCAGCGGAGGCGGAGGCGCACGAGGCCGGCTCCATCGCCAAGTCGGAGATCGTCTCCGACGAGCTGAAGCGCATTTTCGGCCGCGCCTATGCGATCGACACCGACCTGCATCTGATCGGCCTCAACGGCAAGATCGCCGCCGACCGCGAGAACAACCGCGTGCTGCCCGCCGTGCTGGGCAGCATCCGCGAGATCGGCGAGGGCATCCGCAACGCGGTGCACGGCATCATCGACGATCTCTACGATCAGGCGCGGCGCAATCTGGATCGCGAGACACGTCAGATGGCGGCGCTGGGCGTCAATATCATGGACCGCAACCTCTATGAGCGCGCCAACGATTGCCGCTGGTGGGCGCTGACCCCGGCCTTCCGCCGCATCCTGGCGGCGCGCGGCGGCAAGGCGCCGCAACTCGGCGCCGAGGAAAGGGGCGAGATTGGCGGCATCCTCGCCTACGTCAACAGCCTCTACACGGTCTACAGCCTGCTGCTGGTGTTCGATGCCGAAGGCGTGGTCGTGGCGGGCTCGCGCGGCGATACGATGAACGGGCAGACTTTGTCCGGCGCGCATATCGCCGCCGCCTTGGCCAATCGCGACCCGCAGGGCTATTTCGTCTCCGACTTCGTGCCGAGCCCGCTCTATGGCGGGCAGCCGACCTATGTCTATTGCGGCACCATCCTGTCGCCCGACGGGGCTGAGGCGGTCGGCGGCGTCGCGGTGGTGTTCGATTCGGCGCCGCAATTCCGGCAGATGCTGCTGGATGTCCTGCCGCAGCGCGAGGGAGGTGCCGCCTATCGCGGCGGCTTCGCCGCCTTCGTGAACGAGGCCGGCATCCTGGTCGCCAGCACCGATCCTGCGCATGGCCCTGCCGGCGAGCCGTTCGATCCCAAGCTGCTCTCCGGCCATGCCATCCTCGCCCGCAGCACCTCGCCCGGCTATCGCGAGTTCAAGCGCAGCGATGCCTATGTCGACACCGTGACGTGCGTGATCGCGATTCCAGGGTAGAGCGGCGCCAAGGAAAAGCGAACCGGGCTCACTCCTTCGTCATGCCAAGGCTTGGCCTTGGCATCCACGAGTTTCCATGTGCAGCACGCGGCCAACGGAAGCAAACTCGTGGACCACAAGGCCAAGCCTTGGGGTGACGGAATATTTATCTGGTTGAAGAGAATCGATCCTACACCGGCAATTGCAGCACGGCGCGCAGGCCGCCCAAGGGCGAATCGCCGAGCGTCAAATCCCCGCCGTGGCTGCGCAGGATGTCGCGGGCGATGGTGAGGCCAAGGCCGATACCGCCGGTCTCCACGTTGCGCGAGGCCTCGATGCGGAAGAACGGCTTGAACACTTCCTCGCGCTTGTCGACCGGCACGCCGGGACCGTCATCGTCCACCAGGATCTCGACCCGGCCGCGCCTGCGGTTCAGCACCACGTCGATGCGGTTCGCGTGGCGCTGGGCGTTGGCGACGATGTTGGTGAGGGCGCGGCGGAACGCATCGCGGCGCAGCGGCACGGTCAGCTCTTCCTCCGCCGTGGCGAAGCCGATGCGGGTGCCGTCGCGCCGCGCGCCCGCCACCACGTCGCCGACGGCGGCGACGATGTCGACCTCGCTCGGCTGCTCGGTACCCTCGCCGCGCGCGAAGGCCAGATAGGCGTTGACCATGCGCTCCATGTCGCCGACGTCGCGCTTCAGGTCTTCGATCGCCGGCGCGTTGCCCATCATGGCGAGCTGCAACTTCATGCGGGTGAGGGGCGTGCGCAAATCGTGGCTGACGCCGGCCAGCATCTCGGTGCGCTGCTGGATCTGGCGCCGGATGCGGGCGCGCATCTGGTTGAAGGCGCGGCCGGCGACCTCCACCTCCGCCGCGCCATCCAGCACGAACTCGCCGACATCGCGGCCCTTGCCGAAATCGTCCGCCGCCTGGGCCAGGCGCCGGATCGGCCGCACCTGCCGCCGCATGAAGATCGTCGCCATCGAGAGCAGCACCAAAGAGGTGCCGAGCATCCACAGGAAGAAGACGTAGGTCGTGGAGGAAAACAGGCGCCGCCGCTCCACCGTCACCTGCAACACGCCCTCCGGCAGTTGCACGTGGATCTCCACCTGGTTCTGCAGCGAGCGGCTGTCGATGATGAAGGGACGCTCGACGCGCGATTCCAGGGCGTCGGTCAACTGCCGATCAACCAGGTTCTGCCGCATGATGGTCGGATCATTGGGCAGGATGTCGCCGGGCTTGAAATCCAGATTGATCCGCATCGTGTCGCGGGCGATGCGGAACACGCGCTGCGCGCGCTCCTCGTTGATCGGGCGCGGCATCATCTGGATCGCCGCCGCGATGTCGCCGGCGACGCTCTGCGCCAGGCGCCGCGTCACCGTGTTCCAGTGGCTGTCGTAAAAGACCCAGGCGGAGACCACCTGCAGCAGCACCACCGGCGTCACGATGATCATAATCGAGCGGCCGAGCAGCGAGCGCGGCAGCATCAGCTCCAGCGCCTGCAGGATCGGGTGCAGCGATTTCACCACGGACGCCATCAGTCGGGCTGTAGCACGTATCCGCGGCCGCGCACCGTCTGCAGGTAGCGCGGGAACCGCGGATCGTCTTCGATCTTGCGCCGCAACCGTGTCATTTGCACGTCAATCAGCCGGCTTTCGCTGCTTTCCTCGGTCTGCGGCGACAGAGCCTCGCGCGACACCGGCTCGCCGGCGCGGCGGGCAAGCTGGAACAGCAGCTCGGATTCCGCCTCGGTCAGGTGGATCGGCTCGCCCGCCTTGAACAGGCGGCGGCGCTCGATCTCGAACACGAAGGCGCCGAACTTCACGGCGCCCACCTGCGTCGGGCCGCTCACCCGCTGATGCGCGCGCTTCAGGATGGCGTTGATGCGCAGCACCAGCTCGCGCGGCTCGAACGGCTTCACCAGGTAATCGTCGGCGCCGGTCTCCAGGCCGGTGATGCGGTCGGTCGATTCCCCCATCGCCGTCAGCAGCAGGATCGGCACCAGGGTCTTCTCGCGCAGCGACCGCGTCAGGTCCAGGCCGTTCTCCCCCGGCATCATGATATCGACCACCAGCAGGTCGAAGGTGATGCCGGCCAGCTTGGCGCGCGCGTCGGCGGCGTCGACCGCGGTGGTCACGCGGTAGCCCTGTTCCGTCAGATAGCGGCCGATGAGATCGCGCAGCCTCTTGTCATCGTCGACGACGAGGACATGAGGCTGTTGCTGGGCGGAGGTTTCGGGCTGGGCGTCGTTCACGGTGTGGTCCGCTTCACTGCGTCCTCGACGCGCATCCTCACCGCGGGCCGCCGGGCCGGAAGCGCCGGCGGTCGCCTTCTTCGATCATGCCGAGCAGCACCTTGCGGAATCCCTCGACCGCTTCGGCGCCGGCGGACCGATAGGCGCGCGCGATCAAGGCACGCTGCTCTTCGGTCAGCTTGCGCTCCAGCTCGGAGCCCTTGTCGGTGAGGCTCAGCAGGCGCTGGCGCCGATCGGTCGCGCCCGGCTTCTGCACGATGAAGCCCTGGCGCACCAGTTGGCCGAGCACACGGCTCAAGCTCTGCTTGGTGATGCGCAGGATGGCGAGCAGGTCGGAAACCGTCATGCCCGGATTGCGGCCGACGAAATAGATCACCCGGTGATGCGCCCGGCCGAAATTGAACTGGGCAAGCGTCTGGTCCGCCTTCGCGGTGAAGTCGCGATAGGCGAAAAACAGCATCTCGATCCCCTGACGCAACTCGTCCTCGCGCAAAAACAGCGGATTTGCGGGAGATTTTATGTCAGCCATGTTGACTTATTTTTCCCGTTGTTCTAGGTTGGCGCTCAGCAACAAGGAATCATAACATAACCCGTATCCCCCTCCCTTGGAGTTGTCACCGATGAGTTTGGTCCCTTTCGACGATCGTGACGGGCAGATCTGGTTCGACGGCAAACTGGTGCCGTGGCGCGACGCCAAGATCCATGTCCTGACCCATGCCCTGCACTATGCCGCCGCCGCCTTCGAGGGCGAGCGTGCCTATGGCGGCAAGGTCTTCAAGTCCCGGGAACATTCCGAGCGTTTGCACAAATCGGCGGAGATTCTGGGCTACAAAATTCCCTATTCGGTCGACGAGCTGGAAAAGGCCAAGGCCGAGGTGGTCAAGGCGATGGGCGGCGGCGACCTCTATGTCCGCGCCATTGCCTGGCGCGGCAGCGAGATGATGGGCGTCGCGGCCCAGCAGGCGAAGATCCACGTCGCCATCACCGCCTGGGTGTGGCCGTCCTATTTCTCGCCGGAGCTGCTGGAAAAGGGCATCCGCGTGAATTGGGCGCGCTATCGCCGCCCGGCGCCGGACACCGCCCCGACCGCGTCCAAGGCCTCTGGCCTTTATCAGATCTGCACCATCTCCAAGCATGAGGCGGAGAAGGAAGGCTATCAGGATGCGATGATGCTGGATTACCGCGGCTTGCTGGCCGAGGCGACCGGCGCCAACGTGTTCCTGGTGCAGGACGGCGAGCTGCACACGCCGAAGCCGGATTGCTTCCTCAACGGCATCACCCGCCAGACCGTCATCGAGCTGGCCCGCAAGCGCCAGATCAAGGTGGTCGAGCGCGCCATCCAGCCGGAAGAGCTCGGCAAGACCCAGGAGGTGTTCCTGGTCGGCACCGCTGCGGAAGTGACGCCGGTCGGTCAGGTCGGCGAATACAAGTTCAGCGTCGGCCCGATCACCAAGCAGTTGCGCGAGGACTACCTGAAGGAAGTCCGCGCCCCGGCGACCAGCGCCGCGGCCGAGTAAGATCCAGCTAAATCGCTGATTTCGAAGCCCTCTCCCGGAAACGGGGGAGGGTTTTGCTTTTCGGGTCCGATCCCCTTGCCAAGCATCTGCCGGGCTGATACTTAAGCAAATGCTTAACCAATCGGCGACGCTCGATCTGATGTTCCAGGCGCTGGCCGATCCGGGGCGCCGCTCGATGCTGGAGCGGCTGACCCGCGGGCCGGCCTCGGTCAGCGAATTGGCCAAGCCGCTGGCCATGTCGCTGCCGGCGGTGGTGCAGCACCTGCAGGTGCTGGTGGCGAGCGGGCTGGTGCGGACGGAGAAGGTCGGCCGGGTACGGACCTGCCAGTTGGAGCCGGCGGCGTTGCGCAGCGCCGAACAATGGATCGCCGACCGCCGCATGGTCTGGGAACGCCGCCTGGACCGGTTAGGCGAATACCTCGCCGCCACCGCGGACGAGGAAGAAGGCGGCAAGTAAGGGAGGAATGCCGAATGACCTTGAAGCTCTATTACCACCCGCTTTCGTCCTTCTGTCACAAGGTGCTGGTCGCGCTTTATGAGAACGCGACGCCGTTCCAGCCGGTGGTGGTGGATTTCTTCAACGAGGAATCGGCGGCCAGGCACAAAGCGATGTGGCCCATCGGCAAGATTCCGGTGCTGCGCGACGAAGCGCGCGACCGCGTGGTGCCGGAGACCAGCATCATCATCGAGTATCTGGCGCAGCATTATCCCGGCCGCACCAACCTGGTGTCGACCGATGCCGACATGGCGCGGCAGATCCGCCTGCGCGACCGGTTCTACGATCTTTATGTCAACGTGCCGATGCAGAAGGTGGTGACCGACCGCCTGCGTCCCGCAGGCAAGAACGATCCCTTCGGCGTCGAAGAGGCCAAGGGCGTGCTCCACACCGCCTACGACATGATCGACAAGGACATGGCCGGCAAGAGCTGGGTCATGGGCGATGACTTCAGCATGGCCGATTGCGCGGCGGCAGGAGCCTTGTTCTATGCCAATTCGCAAGTGCCGATTCCGGCGACGCACAAGAACGCCGCCGCTTACCTCGAGCGGCTGCTGGCGCGGCCGAGCTATGCGCGCGTCATGAAAGAGGCCGAGCCCTATTTCAAGATGATCCCGAAATAGCCCGTTTCTTCCTTTCTTTGCCGATCAGGAGAGACTCATGACCCAGCGTTCCGTCACCCACGCCACCTTCACCCTCGAGCGCGTCTATGACGCGACGCCGGCGCGTGTGTTCAGGGCCTTCGAGGATCCGGCGGCAAAGCGCCGCTGGTTCGCCGAAGGCGAGGGCTGGCAGATCGACGCTTTCGACACGGATTTCCGCGTCGGCGGCTATGAGCGCAGCCGCTTTCGCTTCAAGGGCGGCGCGCCGATCACCAACGACACCACCTATCAGGACATTGTGCCGAACGAGCGCATCATCATCGCCTACAGCATGACGATCGGAGAGAACCGCATCTCGTCCTCGCTGGCGACCATGGAGTTCAAGAAGGAAGGCAAGGGCGCCCGCCTGGTCTTCACCGAGCAGGGCGCGTTCCTCGACGGTCACGACAATGTCGCGCAGCGCGAAGGCGGCTGGAAGGAATTGCTCGACGCGCTCGGCCGCGAATTGAACCGCCAGCAGGCGGCGTAGATGAACCAAGCGATGACCGAGCGGTCCGTCACCCACGCGACCTTTGTTCTGGAACGCACCTATGAGGCGTCGCCGGCGCGGGTGTTCAAGGCGTGGTCCGATCCGGAGATCAAGCCGCGCTGGTTCCGTGGCCCGGACGAATGGCCACGCGGCAAATACGAAGTCGATTTTCGCGTCGGCGGGCGCGAACGTCTGGCCGGTGGCCCGCCCGGCGGCACCGTGCATCTCTACAACGCGATCTACCAGGACATCGTGCCGAACGAGCGCATCATCA
>DASZQC010000140.1:0-3390 GCA_035549815.1 Dongiaceae bacterium | reverse complement strand
GGCGCCACACCGCGACGATGGCGATGAAGATGGCGAGCAGCCCCAGCGCCAGCATGATGGCCCAGGTGCGCTGCCGCGCGTCCGACGGGCCGAGCGCCTCGGCATACTCGATCGTGTGCATCAGCACCCAGGGCGCCGCCGGCGGGCTGCCGGCGATGGCGCGCGAGGCGACCAGCACGTCGCGGCCGCGGAAATCCTTCTTGTCGGGCGCGAAGCCGTTGCCGGTGGCGACCGCGAAGGCCGAATCCAGGCCGGCGGTCGATTTCTCCATGGCGAGACCGAGCGGGCTGCCGGCCTGCCCGGATTGCTCGACGGGCGAGAGGTAATAGACCTTGCCCGCATCGCTCGCCAGCAGCACGGTGCGGGTCGTCTGCGTCACCTGGCCCGGCTGGCGCAGCAGCGGGAACAATTCGGCGGCGACTTCCTTGACGCCGACGATGCGGCCGATCTGCGAGGCCGGGTCCTTGTCGGACTGGGCGGCGAACAAGGGCACGACAAAGGTCATGCTCGCCTGCCCGCGCTCGTTCAACTGCATCGGGCTCATCGCCGACTGGCCGGGCGGCACCGCCTGCACATAATCGCGGAAGGCGCCGACGAACGGCGGCGCGTCGGGCGAGGTCGCCATCGGCACGCCGGCCATGTCGACCACCAGGATGCCGCCGGTGACGGTCTGTTCCTGGTTGAAGCTCGGCTGCTCCTGCGATTGCGCCGCGCCGAATCCGCCGCGCTCGGCGGCCACCAGCAGCAGGTTGCGCAGATACTGGCGGAACGCCTCGATCTGGTCCTGCTGCTCCGGGTCGGCGCTGAGGTCGTCGATATTGCCGACATAGAGCTGCACCGATTCATTGTCGGCGAGCGAGGTGAGGTCGCCGACGTTGCGCTGCAGCCAGCGCTCCACTTCCGCGGCGCGGCTGTCGGCGACGATGCCGAGCACCGCCTGCCACTGCGTCAGCTCGCGCTGCCGTTCATTGGCCATGAACTTGCTGATCGCCCAGATGCCGGCGATGCCGATAACCAGCAGGATGATCGCCGGAAAGATGATCTTGGGGTCGATTCCGCGCCGCGGCTTCAGCGGCTCGAACATGCCATGGTCCGCCGTGGGTGTGCCCTCAGCCACTGCCAGCTCCTGTTGCCCCGCGATCCGATCCCGCCCCCAATCGGCGGCCCAACTTCTGCGGTGGATCGGACACCTGCTTGCACGCTATCATAATCATGCGGCGCGGCCAATTAACGCCTTATTAATCACAATTGCCCAGCTTATCCGCCATTGGATGGGGCGAGCGTGGCAGCAGGAATGCAGCAGCAGCGGCGGGAGCGGGCACGGTCGAGGCCGTGGCTCATGGCGCTTGCCATGGCCGGGCTGCTCGCGTCGCTCTGCTTCGGCGGCGCCCCGGCGGAGGCGCGCAAATACCCCAAGATCTTCGGTTCCATCGAGCTCTTCTCCAAGAAGACCCAGCGCTTCCCGAAATGGATCGGCATGCTGGGCCGCTTCAAGGACGGCACCATTACGTGCGACAGCAGCACCTGCACGTCCAAGGGCTGGCAATCCTTCCTGGACGGCCTCAAGGGCAAGGACGTGCAGACCCAGATCAAGGAAGTCAATCGGGCGATGAACGCCAAGAGATACATCCTCGACATCAAGAACTGGGGCGAGGAGGATTACTGGGCCATCCCGTTCGAGTTCCTGAAAAAGAACGGCGATTGCGAGGACTACGCCATCGCCAAATACATGGCGCTGAAGGCGCTGGGCGTGAAGATCGAGGATATGCGCATCGTGGCGCTGCAGGACCTCAACCTCAATCTCGGCCATGCGGTGCTGGTGGTCTATGTCGGTGACGAGCCGCAATTGCTCGACAACCAGATCGCCTCCGTGGTGCCGGCCAATTCCATCCGCCATTATCAGCCGGTCTTTTCCATCAATGAAGAG
Organism: Dongiaceae bacterium; assembly: GCA_035549815.1. Lineage (GTDB taxonomy): Bacteria > Pseudomonadota > Alphaproteobacteria > Dongiales > Dongiaceae > Dongia_A. The sequence goes on along the minus strand of DASZQC010000140.1, from coordinate 1,463 downwards.
GGCTGGTGGCTGCACCGGCGCTGATCCGCCCGCTGATCCGGGGGACGGCGCCTCGCATTAGCCTTTCCTTTACCCTGGCCCGCCCATCCTGCGGCGATCGCCGCCATAAGGCCGAACCCAGATGAGCGAGTGGCTCAAGGACACGCGCGCGCAAAGCACCGAGGAGATCCTGCTCGATGCGGTGGCGCGGCTGGACCGGCATCGCGCCGGACGCATCGCCTGCGAGATCCATCTCTGCCTGCTGCGCCCCTATCATCGCCGGCCGCATCATCTGCGCATCGCCAGGAAGACGCTGGAGCCGCTGGTGCGCAAGTTCGAGGCCAGCATCTACGCGCTGCACAACGGCAACCTGATCGTGATCACCAAGGGCGCCGCCGCGGCGGAGATCGATCCCTACGTGACGCAGGTCCGCGCCTTGTTCGCGGAAGACCCCTTGTTCACCGGTGCCCAGGGTTTCGCCGACGAGCTCAGCTTCTGCAGTTGGTATGACCTCGCCAAGGAATACGAGGTCCTGATGCGCCGCGTGCGCGCGCTGGACGATGCGCGGCGGATCGCGGCGGAATCCGACGCCCAGGTGGCGCGCGGCGGCGCCGCCAAGGGGCCGGGTCCCGATATCGGCCCCACGCACCTGGAGCAGATCGAGAAGGCGATCGAGCATGCCGACCTCGCCAACATCCTGCGCCGCCAGGACGTCTGCGCCGTCATCCCCGGCCTGAAGCCGGAGAAAATCTATCACGAGCTCTATTTCTCCATGTACTACCTGGCGCAGACCCTGCTGCCGGGCCACAACATCACCGCCGACGATTTCCTGTTCCGGCACCTGACCCGTGTGCTCGACCGCCGCATGCTGGCGCTGATGACGCGGCGCGAGATGCTGCCGATGCTGAAAGGCGCCGCGCTCAACCTGAATGTGCGCTCGGTGATGGCGCCGGACTTCATGGAGTTCGACAAATCGACCAACGTGCAGGATCGCGGCTCGCTGGCGATCGAGCTCCCCGCCATCGACGTGCTGAACGATCCCGGCGACTACCTGTTCGCCCGCGATTTCCTGAGGGAGCGCGGCTACAAGATCATCCTCGACGGCCTGCATCCGCTGAACCTGCCCCTGATCGATCGCGACTGGCTGGGCTTCGATTTCCTGAAGCTCCTCTGGGTGCCCAGCCTGCACGGCGACGCCGTCGGCCAACGTTCGACGGCGTTGAAAAGCGCCATCGAGCGCATCGGCCGCGAACGCATCGTGCTGTGCCGCCTGGACGACGATCTGGGGTTGAAGGCGGGCGAGGCGCTGGGCATCACCCTCTACCAGGGCCGCCTCATCGACGGCATGCTGCCGCTGGGCCGCAGTGCGCCGGCGCGCAGTTAGTTTCTCTCTCGGCCAATTAACTCTGTCGTCATGGTCGTACCAAGTCCACGGCTGTCCGGCACGTTGTTTGCTTAGGCCCATTGTAGGGTCATCTGTGGGG
>DASZQC010000139.1:0-3765 GCA_035549815.1 Dongiaceae bacterium | reverse complement strand
ACCATCGTCGGCTGGCTGATCGCCGGTCATGGCTGGGAGGCGGCGATCCTGCATGCGGTGGCGGTTCTGGTCATCGCCTGCCCCTGCGCGCTGGGCCTCGCCACGCCGACGGCGATCATGGTCGGGACCGGTGTCGGCGCGAAGCACGGAATCCTGATCCGCGATGCCGTGGCTTTGGAGACGGCCGGCGCCACCACCATCATGGCCTTCGACAAGACCGGCACGCTCACCATCGGCAAGCCCTCGCTCACCGATATCGTCACCGCGTCCGGCACGGCGCGCGAGTCCGCGCTGGCGCTGGCGGCTTCCTTGCAGCAAGGCGCCAACCATCCGCTGGCCCATGCGGTGACGGAAGCGGCTTCCGGCCTCCAGGTGCAGGCGGCGAGCGACCTGACGACAGTGCCGGGACGCGGTGTGTCCGGCGCCGTTGACGGACACATGCTGCTGCTGGGCAATGCGCGACTGATGCAGGAGCGCGGCATCGATTTGTCGACGCTGGCCGGGACCGCGCGCGCGATGCAGGACAAAGGCAACAGCGTCTCCTATCTGGCGCGGGATGGCCGGGCGCTGGCGGCGCTGGCCTTCGGCGATGCGCCGAAGCCGCAGGTGAAAGAGGCGCTCGCGGCATTGCGTCGCCTCGGCGTGCGTTCGCTGATGCTGACCGGCGACAACCAGGCTGCCGGGCAGCATCTGGCGCGGGAGATCGGCCTGGACGATGTGCGTGCCGAATTGTTGCCGCAGGACAAGGTGCAGGCGGTCGCCGAGCTGCGCGGCAAGGGCGATGTCGTCGCCATGGTGGGCGACGGCATCAACGACGCGCCGGCGCTGGCAGCGGCGGATCTCGGGCTCGCCATGGCGACGGGCACCGACGTGGCGATCGAAACGGCGGGCATCGCGCTGATGCGCGGCGACCCGCTGCTGGCGCCCGCCGCCATCGATTTGGCGCGCGCGACCAAGCGCAAGATCGTGCAGAACCTGGTCTGGGCTTTTCTGTTCAACGTGCTGGGCATTCCGCTGGCGGCGCTCGGCGGCCTGACGCCGATCATCGCCGGCGCGGCCATGGCGCTCAGCAGCGTTACCGTGGTGACCAACGCCCTCAGTCTCAACCGCTGGCGCTTCCGCGCGGGAGAAAAGCCATGATCGACTCCATGACGATTGGCCAGGCCGCCAAATCATCCAATGTCTCGGCCAAGATGATCCGCCACTACGAGTCGATCGGCCTGCTCGCCAAGGCGCAGCGCACGCAATCGGGCTATCGCCTGTACGACGAGAACGATGTGCACACCCTGCGCTTCATCCAGCGCGCCCGCTCGCTCGGCTTCCCGCTGGAGACGATCCGCACCTTGCTGGCCCTGTGGCGCAACCGCCGGCGCTCCTCCGCCCAGGTGAAGGAGCTGGCGACCCGCCACGTCACCGACCTGGAGCACAAGATCGCCGAGATGCAGAGCATGGTGCGCACGCTGAAGCACCTGGCGCACAACTGCCACGGCGACGAACGGCCGGATTGCCCGATATTGGATGATCTGGCGGGATGATTCTCGCCTTCGCCGGTCTGGGCGGACTGTTCCTTGCCGCCTTCATCGCCTCCACCTTGTTCCCCGCCTCGTCGGAGGCAGTGCTGGCCGGACTCGTGGCTGGCGGAAGTAACGAGCCGTGGCTGCTGATCGCGGTGGCCAGCCTGGGCAATGTCCTCGGTGCCAGCGTGAACTGGGTGCTCGGCCGCTGGGCTGCTACCGCGCACTGGGTCCAGAACAATCGGCGCCTGGCGCAGGCTTCCGGCTGGTTCAGGCGCTATGGTTCCTGGTCGTTGCTCCTATCCTGGCTGCCGGTGATCGGCGATCCATTGACTCTTGCGGCGGGCGTGGCGCGGGTCGGTTTCCTGCGCTTCCTGCTGCCGGTCGCCGTGGGCAAGGTCGCGCGCTATGTGGTGGTATTCTGGCTGGCGGATTGGCTGGTCAGAACTTAAGGTCGCGCGCGATGACCGTGTCCATTCCCTCCGACCTGCCGATCGAGCCGTTGATCCCCGAGATCCAGGCGGCGTTGGCGGCCGCGCCCAACCTGGTGCTGGAAGCGCCACCGGGCGCCGGCAAGACCACGCGCGTGCCGCTGGCGCTGCTCGATCAACCGTGGGCAAAAGGCGGCAAGATCATCCTGCTGGAGCCGCGCCGCCTGGCGGCGCGCGGGGCGGCCGCGCGCATGGCTTCGATGCTGGGCGAAGAGGTCGGCGGGACGATCGGTTATCGCGTGCGTCTCGATCGGAAGATTGGCCCGAAGACGCGCATCGAGGCCGTCACCACCGGCCTGTTCCTGCGCCAGTTGCAGGGCGACCCCAGCTTGCCTGGCGTGGCCGCGATCCTGTTCGACGAGTTCCACGAGCGCAGCATCGAAAGCGACATGGCGCTGGCCTTCGCGCTGGAGGCGCAAGCCGGGTTGCGCGACGATCTGCGCCTGCTGGTGATGTCGGCGACGCTGGATGGCGAGAGCGTCGCGGAACGCCTGCCCGGCGCCCGGCGCCTGCGCAGCGAAGGTCGCAGCTTCCCGGTCGAGACCATCCATCTGGGTGACGATACCAACACGCGATTGGAAGACCGCATGGCGAGCGCGATCCGCCGCGCGCTCGGCGAACAGGAGGGCGATATCCTCGCCTTCCTGCCCGGCACGGCAGAAATTCGCCGCACGCAGGAACGCATTGTCGCGGACGATTGCGCGATCCTGCCGCTCTATGGCGACTTGCCGCTGGCGGAACAGGACCGAGCCATCCGCCGCGATCCGGAAGGCCGACGCAAGATCATCCTCGCCACCTCCATTGCGGAAACCTCGCTCACCATCGACGGCGTGCGCGTGGTGGTGGATAGCGGCCTCAAGCGCAGCCCGCGCTTCGATCCGGCCAGCGGCATGTCGAAGCTCACCACGATCAAGGCCTCGCTCGCCGCCGCGGCGCAACGGCGCGGCCGCGCCGGCCGCACGGCGCCCGGCGTCTGCTATCGCCTGTGGAGCGCCGCGTCGGAACGCGCGCTGCCGCTCTTCGACACGCCGGAGATCATGGCCGCCGATCTGGCGCCGTTGGCGCTGGAACTGGCGGTGTGGGGCATCGCCGACCCATCCTCGCTCACCTTGATGACGCCGCCGCCGGACGCGGCCTTGTCGCAGGCGCGCGAGCTGCTGCGCCGGCTCGAGGCCATCGATGGCAAGAATTTGGCGACCGAACATGGCAGCCGCATGGCCGAGCTCGGCCTGCATCCGCGCCTGGCGCATATGATGGTGCGGGCGAAAGAGCGTGGCCTGGGCGATCTCGCCTGCGACATCGCCGCCATTTTGAGCGAGCGCGACATGCTGAAAGGGCGCCAGACCGACACCGACCTGCGCCATCGCGTGCAATTGCTGCGCGGCGAATCCAGCGATGCGGCGATCGACCGCAACCAGCGTTCGCGCGTCAAGCAATCGGCGCAGGATTGGCGGCGGCAGCTTGGCGTCGCGAAAGACGCCGCTTCATCTCCATCGCAATCCGGTCAGGTCCTGGCGCTGGCCTATCCCGATCGCCTGGCGCAGCGGCGCGGCGGCGCCGGCCAGTTTCGTTTGAGCAACGGCCGCGGCGCGGTGCTGCCGGCGACCGACGCGCTGGCGGGCGAGGATTTCCTGGCGGTGGGCTCTCTCGACGGCGACGCGCGCGAGGCGCGGATCTTCCTTGCAGCCCCCATTTCCTTGGGCGAGATCGAAGAGGATTTCGCCGACGCCATCGAGAATTCGACCGTCCTCGCCTGGAAC
>DASZQC010000138.1:0-19214 GCA_035549815.1 Dongiaceae bacterium | reverse complement strand
ACAGGCCGCCCAGTAGCACCGCGGTGGAGTTCGAGCCCGGAATGCCGAAGCTCAACGTTGGAATCAGCGCCGAGCAGGCCACCACATTGTTGGCGGTCTCCGGACCGGCCACGCCCTCCGGCGAACCCTTGCCAAACTCTTCCGGATGCTTCGACCAGCGGCGCGATTCATTGTAAGCAAGGAATGAAGCGACGGTGCCGCCGGCGCCCGGCGTGATACCCTCGAAGCCGCCGATGACGGAGCCGATCGCCGTCGCCGGCCAGATGCGCTTCCAAACTCCCCAGCTTGGCAGCTTCACCTTGACGAACTTCTTCGGCTTTTCCCAACCCGGCTCGCCAGCCTGCATATAGAGTTCGCTCAGCGCATAGACGCCGATCATGATCAGGATGTAGGGGATGCCGTCGAGCAGCTCTGGCCGGCCGAAGGTGAACCGGTTGACGCCGGAGAATGGATCGGTGCCCACGGTCGCGATCATCAGGCCGATGACGGCGCTCATCAACGCTTTGACCAGCGAACCTTCATTCAAGGTCGCGATGACGCTGATGCCCAGGATGCCAAGTGCAAAATAGGCCGGCGGCGTGAAAAGGAGTGCAATCTTGGCCAACGGCTCGGTCAGGCCGACCAGCAGCGCCAAGCCAAATAATCCACCGATGACGCCGCAGGCCAGTGAAATGCCAAGCGCCTCGCCCGCCAATCCCTTCTGGTTCATGGCATAACCGTCCAGCACCGTGGCCGCAGCGGCATTGGTGCCAGGCGTATTGATCAGGATAGCCGGGATGGAGCCGCCATATTCGGCGCCAACATAAGTGGCGGCCAGAAGAACAATGCCGGTGACGGGATCCATGCCGTAGGTGAAGGGCAGCAGCAGCGCCATGGTGATGGAGGGTGAGATGCCGGGAAGCGCGCCGCCGATGATGCCCCACAGCACGCCGCCGAACGCGGCAGCGATCAGGATGGGTGATACAATTGCCTCGAATGAGATGAGTAGCGCGTCCATAGTTTCGTCCCCAGATCGATCTGCGGGCTGGTGACCAGCCTTCTCCACACACGAAATAAGGGCCCTGGTCCGTCTTCCGGCGGGCCCCTGGTAGTTAGTCTATTTTGAAGTGCTCGCGCGGAACCAACCAGCCACACCACCGCTCGACACGTAGAACTCTCCAACGGTCTTTAGATGGCCGGCCTTGGCCGGATGCGCGATCCTCATCATCTCAACTCCTTCTCACTTAGCGGTCCTATGCGCCGAATTGGTGGGCGCCGGCCTCTATCCGGCAATCGCTCGCCAGACCTGAGGCCAGATGCCGCTCGGCATCGGGATATGCAGAATCAGATCAAACACGGCATAGAACGCGGCCGTGAGGACCGCGCCGATTGCCGCGACGCGCCAGGACATCGGTCGTCCGTTATAGACAACGACCGCACAGAACAGGGCAAAGATCGCGGGAATGTAGCCGACATATCCGACGACCAGCAGGAACACCAAGCCGATGAGGAACATGCCAAAGGCACGCAGATGCTTGTGCCTTGCTTCAGCCAGTTCTTCGCGGCTCGCCGGCGCATCCTTTGGCAACAGACCTTTGCGCCGTTCCCATAGCGTCTGCAGCACGAGGATGACCGCGAGTACCGCGAGTGTGACCGCAAGCCCTTTCGGGAGGGCGTCGGCGCCAACGCCCTTCCCGATCAGCGAGCTCTTGTGGATATGGGTTGCCCCGATCCAGTAGGCCCCGGCCAGCGCCAGCGCGATGCCGGCTCCGATCAGGTCCCTACGAAGTGCGCCCTGGATCTTCATGACGTTATTCCATCTCCGTGATGCCGTATTCCTTGAAGAAGGCCTGCTGCCCCTTCACGAAATCGGCGACGAACGGTTCGAACTTGTCATGCGGCATGAAGGCCGGAATCAGGTTTGCAGCCTTGTACCACTTCTGGAATTCGGGATCCGCCATCACCTTCGGAACCGCCGCTTCCCACGCCTTGATCACGTCATCCGGCAGCCCCTTCGGGCCGACGATGCCGCGGAACTTGTTCACCACCATGTCGATGCCGGCTTCCCGCGCGGTCTGCGCATCCGGGAAATCAGGCAGACGCTCCGGCGTGAAGGTGCCGATCACGCGGACTTCGCCCGCATCGAGCTGGCCGCGGAACTCCTGCACTTCGCCGATGCCGAGATCGAGGCTGCCGTTCAGCACATTGATCATCATGTCGCCGCCGCCGTCGTGGGTGACGATGGTGACGTCGACGCCGGCGCGCTTCTTGAACTCTTCCAGGGCCTGGCGCTCAAGGGCGGCCGGCGTGCCGGTGCCCCACTTCTGCTTGCCCGGATTGGCCTTCGCCTCGGCGATCACCTGCGTCAGCGAGGTCAGCGGGCTGTCCTTGCGCACATAGATGACCTGCGGATCGAGGAAGAAGCCGACCACCGGCTCGACCGAGTCGTGGCCGAATTCCGGCTTCGACAGCAGCGACATGTTGATATAGGTCGGCGTCGCCGCATAGAACTGCGACCCGTCGGCTGGCGCATTCGCGACCTGCGCGATCGCCTTGGCGCCGCTGCCGCCCTTCACGTTCTCAACGCCAAATTCCACGCCCATGACAGGGGCCAGGAACTTGATCATCTCGCGCAGATAGACGTCGCTGCCGCCGCCGGGGCTGGAATGGGTGACCAGCGTGACGGTGTCGACCGGATACTTGATGTCTTGAGCGAATGCGGAGCTTGCCAGCGCGAAGCCTCCGACCGCCGTAGCAATGATGGCGAGCTTGCTCGCTTTGATGAACATTTCATCTCTCCCAGTTGGTTGCATCGCTTGGCGCGATTGTTCTGCCAGGTGGTCCTGGTTCTTGGCGCCGGCGAAGGACCTCCCTCGCCGCCGCTGGGTAGCCCAGCTCACTCGATCGGCCGCTCCTGTGCCTCGCCATGGCGCACGCTCGCGCCGGCTTGAGTGAGCTTGTCGAAAGCCGCGAACATGCGCTGCTTGCCGTGCTGCACATGCCTGAAACTTGCTTGATAGGCTGCACCCGCATCGCGCTGCTCCAGCGCTTCCAGGATCGCGTGATGCTCCTGATTGGACTCCTTCAGCGCGTCACTCTGGACCAGCCCATGGGTGCGGAATAGCTGGAACTCCTTCACAAGCGCGCGATAGCTCTTGATCAGGCGGCTGTTGCCGGTGAGCTGCAGGATGACATCGTGGAACTCGAGGTTGACCGGATAGAAGCTGCGGAAATCGCCGCCGTCGGCGGCCTTGTCCATGTCCTCGACCAGCATGCGCAGCCGATCGACCTCGGCATCCGTCACTTTCGCCGCCAGCAGCGAACCGGCGAGGCCGGTCAGGCCGGCGCGCAGATCGTAGACCTCTTCCACGTCATGGCGGTCCATGCGGCGCACGAACACCCCGCGATTGGGGATGAGGTCCAGCAGGCCCAACTCGACCAGCGCGCGGCAAGCCTCGCGCACCGGCCCGCGGCTGACGCCGAGGCGCAGGGCGATGGCGTTCTCGTTCACCCGCGTGCCCGTCGGCAGTTCGCCACTCAGGATCAGGCGTTCGATTTCATGGCGCACCACACCGCTCAGCGAGTTCTCGCGGAGCTGCGCGATGGTTGGAATCGTGGCGGTGAGGTCATTCATGGCCGGATAGTTCTCTGTCGACTGCAAATTGTCAACGATTTACTTAACAAGAGATCTACGCTATCCCTCTTTTCGCGCTGTTGAAGGAAGGCACGGATGGCGTTTGGGACTAAAAGCATTGGCCGCGCATATCTCGGCGATCATGCGACCTCCAGGAGCCCGCGGTAATGGACCAGCTCACGGAAAAACTCATCCAAGGCTGCCGCATCCTGGCCGATGACGGTCAGGGCGACCTAATCTGGGGCCACGTGTCGGCGCGCGCCTCCAACGTTCCCGAGCGTATCTTGATGAAGCCGGCCGGTATCGGCCTGGAGGAGATGACCGGGGACGAGGTCATCACGGTCGACCTCGCTGGCGACAAGACCGAGGGCAAGCGGCCGCGCCATGTCGAGGTTTTCATCCATACGGAGATCATGCGCGCGCGGCCGGAAATCCAGGCCGTCGTTCATACCCATCCGCCGCACGCCGTGGCCTTCAGCTCGCTATGCAAGCCGCTGCTGGCGATCGGGCACGAGGGTGCGATGTTCTGCGATGGCCTGCCGGTGTTCGACCGCACCAGCGACCTCATCGTGAGCCCCGATCTGGGCCAGGCCGTTGCCGCCTGCCTCGACGGCCACAACGCGCTGCTGCTGCGCAATCACGGCATCGTCACCGCCGGTCGCTCCGTCGAAGAGGCGGTGATGATGGCGGTGCTGCTGGAAAAGGCCTGCAAGGTGCAGTTGCTGGCGGAACAGGCGGGCGGTCCAAAGGCGTCGACCGGCCTGGAGGAAGCCAGGGCCAAGCGCGACAAGGTCTACGCGCCGGCTTCACTGCGAGCCGCTTTCGATTATTGTGTCCGGCGCCATAATGCGCGTCACCACGTCGGATGCGCGCACCATCATCAGGCGTGAGCGCGTAACGGAATGGTGACCAAAGAGCGGCTGGGCGATCTTCTGCGCTTGGTCTTCGGCTATGCGGTGGCGACCGCTGTCGGCTATGGCGCATCCCTCGTCCACATGCCGCTGGCCTGGGTCCTGGGGCCGCTGGTCGCTTCCGCCCTGGTCGGCATCGCCGGCATGCGCCTGCCCGCTCCCACGGTGACGCGCCGCGCCGGCCAGCTCATCATCGGCTCCACCGTCGGACTCAGCATGACCAGCTCCGTCGTCGCGGGCCTGCTGGAATGGCTGCCGCTGATGCTGTTCACCGGCCTGTTCTCGGTTTTGGTGTCGGCGACCTTCAGCATCTTCCTGGCACAGTTCGCGCGCATCGACGGCAAGACGGCATTTTTCGCGGTGATGCCTGGCGGCCTGTCGGAAATGGGCAATATCGGCGCCACCATTGGTGCGCGCATGGAGCCGATCGCCCTGTTGCAGGCGTTGCGCGTCGCCATCATCGTGATGCTGATCCCGCCCTTAATGGTGGCGCACGGCCTCTATCAGGCGCCGGAGCCGATCCCGGATCTGACACCGCTTTATGTCGCCCTGGCGTTGGCCGTGAGTTTAGGCGGCGTCTGGCTGGTCCATCTCGTCCGCTTCAACAATCCCTGGGTGATCGGCGCGCTGATCACTACCGGCATCCTGACCGCCTTCGGAATCACCGAAGGGCGCATGCCGCATCTCATCTTCACCATCGGGCAGATCCTGATCGGCTACAACATCGGCACGCGCTTCAAGCGCGACATGCTGCGCAAGCTGCCGCTGGTCGCGGTGGTCGGTGTCATCATCATCCTGCTGATGGTGGCGGCGATGGCGCTTTATGCACTGGGCCTGACGCAGGTGATCGACATGGACCTCGCGGTCGCCATCCTGAGCTCGTCGCCCGGCGGCACCGCGGAAATGGCGACGACCGCGCAGATCCTGCATCTGCCGGTCGCTCTGATCACCGCGTTCCATGTGGTGCGCGCGGTGCTGGTCAATGGTCTCGCCACGCATTACTGGCGGGCGTTGACCGCCATCGGCTATCTGCCGGCCCTGGAGCGGATGGTGAGCGGCGTCTTCTCGCGGCGCTAGATTGCGCCCGTCAAGGGCGCGCAGCTTTCCCCTACGACCAAGGTCGGCTGGAACACCACGTTGCGCGGCGGCTGCGGCGCGCTCTTGTTGATGCGGCCGACCAGCATCCGGAAAGATTCATTGATCATGTCGGCGATCGGATGCTCGGTGCGCGTGAAGCGCGGCCGCAAGCCGCTGATCCCCGGGATGGTGTCGGTGGAGGCGATGGAAACATCCTCCGGGCATTTCAGGCCCAGATCGGCCAGGGCTCGCATGACGCCCAGCGCCATCACACCGTTGGCGATATAGAGCGCGGTCGGCCGGTCCGGCTGCGCCAGCATCTCGCGCGCGACGGCATAGGCGGTGCCTTCGCGGAATTCGCCGGGACGGATGTGATGCGGCGCCGCGGTGACGCCGCGCGCCTGCAGCGCCTGCATCATGCCGTCATAGCGGCCGCGTCCGGTGGTGAGATGCAGCGGCCCGGTGATGGACCCGATACGCCGATGACCGAGATCGAGCAGGTAGTTCGTCGCCTGGCGCCCGGCGGATTCATTGTCGATGGTGACGGTGTCGGAGCGGCGGTCATCGACCACGCGACCGAACAAGACGGTCGGAATGTTGCGCCCGGTCACGTCGCGCTGCAGGTGCTGCGCCATCTCGCCCACCGGCACCAGCAGCATGCCGTCGCAGGACAGCATGCGGATGCGCGATAGGATGCGCTTCTCCGCTTCGGTCTTTTCGTCGCTGTTGAACACCACCAGCGAATAGCCCCAGGCCGCGGCGGCCGCTTCCGCGAGGCAGACGATGTGGCTGTAGAACGGGTTCGACAGATCGGCGACCGAGATGGCGATGAGTTGGCTTTTGCCGCGCTTCAGATTCCGCGCCACCATGGAGGGCGCGTAGTTCAGCTCCTCGATCGCCGCCTGCACCCGCGTCCGCAATTCCGGGCTGACATAGGCGGAATCGTTCACCACGGCCGATACCGTGGCGGTGGAAACCCCCGCCGCCTTGGCCACATCCCGGATCGTCGCCATGGAATTCCTATAGCTAATCGTTTAGCTGACTCTAGCGCAGTTGTTGTCCAAGTCTAGTGGCAGATTTTTCTTGATCGGCCTTCTGCGATCGGCAATTCTGGCGAAACGGTTAGCAATTGTTCGCCGAACGACAAGGCGTGTACCGCCGTCTCTTGGGAGGATGAAAATGAGACAGACGATCGCTTGCTGTGTTCTTGCTGCTGCCTTGGCGCTGGGCGCCAGCGCGGCGATGGCCGCCGACAAGCCGCTCATCGGCATCGTGTCGATTGCCGCGACCGAGGCCAACAACGTCCGCTACATCAAGGGCGCCGAGAAAGCCGCCGGCGAGCTGGGCTGGGAAGTGTCGGTGATCGACGCCGCCGGCAGCGCCGACCAGGCCAACGCCGGCATCCAGAATTTCGTGCAGCGCGGCGCGCACGCCATCATCGACATGGTGTTCCCGTTCTCTTCCATCGGCGCCGGCCTCGACGCGGCCAAGAGCGCCAACATTCCGGTCGTGACCTGGGGTGGCGGATTGGGCAGCACGGTCGCCGCGACCAACGGCTCCGGCGGCCCGATGGCGATTCCCGTCGTCGAGCTGATGGTGAAAGAGCTGGGCGGCAAGGGCAGCGTCCTCGCCCTCACCTATCGCACCGGTGAAGTCTGCCGGAACCGCGAAGTGGTGATGGACGAGATCCTGGCCAAGAATCCCGAGATCCAGGTGACCAAGAACGAAGTGCGCATCCCCGGCTATTTCGAGGACGGCGCGCAATATGCCAACGCCTGGCTGACCTCGCACCCGGGCGGCGCGGAACCGCTTGCCATCTGGGGCTGCTGGGACGATCCTTCGATCGGCGCCATCGGATCGCTGCGCGCGCAAGGCCGTGACGACGTGAAAGTCTACGGCATCAACGGCAATGCGCAGGCGCTGGAGAACATCCGCAACGGCCATATGACCGCGACCGCCTGGCAGGACAGCTTTACCGAGGGCTACAACATGGTGAAGATGCTGGACGAGATCAAAAAGGCCGGCGATTCCTGGCAGCCCAAGGCTGCGGAAGTGCCGGCGGTCCTGGTCACCAAGGACAATGTCGAGCAGTTCGTGAAGGATCACCCGGAAGCCCTCCAGTAAGCAGATGCGGGAGCGTCCGACCTTGCGATGAACGACAGGAATGCCGGCTCGACAGGTTCCATGACGCTCCCGTTTCTGACGGCCGAAGGCATGTTCAAGTCCTTCGGCGGCGCCCAGGCCTTGAAGGGCGTCTCGCTCGATCTGCGTCCCGGCGAAGTGCACGGATTGGTCGGCGCCAACGGCGCCGGCAAGTCCACCATGATCCGCATCCTGGCCGGCCTCGTGCGCCCGGACACAGGCGAGATCCGGATCGACGGACAGCCCATCGCCATCGACACGCCGCATCGCGCCACCGAACTCGGGATGAACTTCATCCACCAGGACCTCGCCCTGGTGCCCAGCATGAGCGTGCTGCAGAACATCATGCTCGGCGTGCCGAAGAAGACTCGCCTCGGCCTCGTCGATTGGCCTTCCATCGCGCGCGACATCGCACCGATCGCGGAGCGCGTCGGCATCCGCGCCGGCCTGGACACCAAGGTGCGCGATCTTTCGACGGCCGAAAGCTGGCTGGTCAGCATCTGCCGCGCATTGGTGCAGAAGGCGCGCCTGATCGTCATGGACGAGCCGACGGCATCCCTCTCGGTCGGCGAGAGCGAGCGCCTGTTCGAGATCATCGCCGATCTCGCCCGTTCCGGCGTCGCCGTACTCTATGTCTCGCATCGGCTAGACGAGATCCTGCGCCTTTGCGACCGGGTCAGCGTCTTCCGCGACGGCGCCTCGGTCGGCTGCCTCGACCGCGCGCAATTGACCCGCCGTGCTTTGGTCGAGGCCATCGTCGGCCATCGCGAGACGACGGAGACGTTGATCGTGCGGCGTAAGCCTGAGGGCGCGCCGGTCCTGACCGTCGACGGCATTGCCCGACGGCCGAAGGTGAACGGCGTATCCTTCGCCCTGCATCGCGGCGAGGTGCTCGGCATCGGCGGACTGGTCGGCGCCGGGCGCACCGAGTTGGCGCGCCTGATCTATGGCGCCGATCGCGTCGATGCCGGGACCATGACCATCGACGGCAAGCCCTTCGCGCCGCGCAGCTCCACCGAGGCCTACCGCGCCGGCATTGGCTTGGTGCCGGAAGAGCGTCGCGCCGAGGGGTTGCTGCTGACCAAGAGCGTCGCCTTCAACCTGTCGCTGGCGAACCTGCGCAGCCTCACTTTGTCGTCGCTATTCCCGATGATGAGCGGCCGCAAGCGTGCGGAGCTGTCGCGCGAGACGGTGCGTGAACTCGCCATCAAGACCGCCAGCATCGGCACGCCCGTCGGCCGCCTGAGCGGCGGCAACCAGCAGAAGGTGGTCATCGGCCGTTGGCTGCGGCGGCAGCCGCGCATCCTGATCCTGGACGAGCCGACACGCGGCGTCGATATCGGCGCGCGAGCGGAGATCCATCGCCTGATCCGCAAGCTCGCCGCCGATGGAATGGCCGTGCTTGTCATTTCGTCGGAGCCGGACGAGCTGCCCGATTTGTGCGACCGGGTGCTGGTGATGGCCGATGGCAAGATCGTTTCCGAACTGGCGGGGGAGGGCATTTCCCGCGCCTCCATCGTTGCCGCTTCCTATGCCGACCAGGCCGCGTAAGGAGAGAGCAAACCCATGACCGACCTCGTCCTGTCCAACCGCCGCCTGTCACCCGCCGCAAAACGCAATCTCGGCCTGTTCGCGCGTTATGCCACCATCATCGGCCTGGCGCTGATGCTGGCCGCCTTCTCTATCCTGTCGCCGAAGGCCTTCCCGACGGTGAACAACTTCACCAACGTGATCAACCAAGCCTCGCTCGCCATGATCATCGCCGGTGGCCTGACCATGGCGGTGATCGTCGGCGAGCTTGATCTTTCCATCGGCTTTGCCGCCAGCCTGCACGGCGTGCTGGTCACCGGCCTCATTGTCCGCAGCGGCCTGCCGATCTCCGTCTCCATCGCGCTGATCCTGCTGGCCGGCGCGCTGATCGGCTGGGTGAACGGCCTCATCGTCACCAAGATCAAGGTGAACTCGGTGATCGCGACACTTGGCGTCGGCACCATTCTGACCGGCCTTGCCTTCGCCTATTCCGGCGGCGCCCCGATCGTCGCCGGCGTGCCGGAGGCGTTCCTGCAGATATCCCTCGGCCGCTGGCTGTTCGGCATTCCCAACAACATCGTCATCATGGCAATCGTCCTGGGCGGCCTGTGGCTGCTGGTGGAGAAAAGCGCCATCGGCCAGGAGATCCAGGCGGTCGGCGGCAACCCCGCGGCGGCGCGCCTCGCCGGCATCAATGTCGACCGCATCAAGATCCTGGGCTTTGTCGTCTCCGGCGTCTGTGCCGCACTGACCGGGATCCTGCTTGCCTCCCGCCTGGGCAGCGGCACCACCAGCGCAGCGGACAGCTACCTGCTGACCGCCTTCGCCGCCGTCTTCCTCGGCTCCGCCACTCTGCGCGACGGCGAATTCCACATCGTCGGCACCTTCGTCGGCGCGTTGATCATCGCCTTCGGCTTCAATGGCCTCAACATCTTCGGCGCGCCGACCTTCTCGCAGTATGTCTTCCAGGGCGCCATCCTGATCGTCGCCGTCGGGCTATCGAGCCTGGGCCGGCAGATGGCGGAGAATTGAGGGAGCACGTCATGGCGAACAACTGGGAGGTCTATGTCATCGAGTTCGCCCGGTCGAAGGACCAGCCGCTCGACGGTCTGATCAGCGGCGCCCACGACGACGGCGTCGTTGACCTGCCATTTTCCTTCGTGTTGGCGAAGCGCGGCGACAAGGTGGTGCTGGTCGATACCGGCTTCATGAATGAAGGCATCGGCGCGGAGATGAGCGTCAAGTTCGGCATCCCATACTGGATCTCGCCGATCCGCATGCTGGGCGAACTCGGGGTCGCGCCCGAGGCCGTGACAGATATCTTCATCTCGCACGCGCATTTCGACCATATGGGCTCGATCGGTAAATTCCAGAATTCGCATATCTGGGTGCAGAAGCGCGAGATCCTGTCTTGGATAGAGGCCATGGCCCTGCCACCGCAATTCGGCTTCTTGACCGCGATCATCAATCCCGACGATCTACGCGACGCCTTCGATGCCTCAGTCGAGCATCGCCTGACCCTGCTGGACGGCGACAAGGATAATGTGCTGCCCGGCATCCACGTCCGCTTCGGCGAAGGTCATACGATGGGCCAGCAGTTCATCGTCCTGGAGACCGTGCGCGGGCGACTCGTCATCTCCGGCGACTGCGTCTATGACGGCCGCAACATCAAGGGCCACAAGAATGACGGCGTCTATGTGCCCCTGGCCAACGGTGTCGGCAGCATCTGGGAGCAGTTGAAGACCATGGATCGCATCAATACCGAGATCGGCGGCGATCTCGACCGGCTGATCATCCTGCATGACAGCAACCGCTGGCCCAACCTGACTCTCCTCAAGGAGATCGAGGGCTTTCGCATCCTGAAAGCAGCCTAGCAGCGCCCTCGCCCCGCAGCGGGAACCAGCCTTCGCAGTGCGGCTTTTCCTCCGTGTGCCCATTGGCAGTGGAGGAACTTCACATGGACTGGTTCAGGGTTGCGGCCGCCAAGGTTGCGCGCCTCTCCGGACATCCTGCCGTCTTTGCCCTGGCCTGCTTTTCCATCATTGCGTGGGCCGCGTCAGGCCCGATCTTCGGCTTCTCCGACACTTGGCAATTGATCGTCAACACCTCGACGACGGTCATCACCTTCCTGATGGTGTTCCTGATCCAGAACAGCCAGACGCGCGATAGCGACGCCATGCATCTGAAGCTCGACGAGCTGCTGCGGGCGATCGATACGGCGGAAACCGACTTTATTGATCTCGAAGAGCGCAGCGAGCAGGAGATTCGCGAACTGCACGCAAAATACTCGCGACTGGCGGCGGCTGCGAAGAAAGCCGTGGACGAGAAGCGCGCGGCTCCCCGGCAGAGGACGTCGCAGGTCAAAGCAGGTTGAATTTCGAAAGTTCTAAAGTAAACGGCCCGCGCCTGAGGCGCGGGCCGTTCGTGCTGCTTGGTGTTGGCGTTAGACGCGCGGGAAGAGGTCGTTGTACTGGTTGCGGAACTCCTTCACCTGCTTCTCCGCCTCGTCCTTGGCGATGCCATAGCGCTCCTGGATGCGGCCGGCGAGCTGTTCCTGATGGCCTTCGATGACCGTCAGATCGTCGTCGGTCAACTTGCCCCATTTCTCCTTCACCTTGCCCTTCAGTTGCTTCCAGTTACCTTCCATACGATCCTGGTTCATGTCGAAATCTCCCTTAAGTAATACCTCTCAAGACACGAAGAGACACCGGCCCCTCCGCTCTCCAGATCAACCCCTTTACCGTATGGCGCGTTCCACCAATTCCGCCGAAAAGATCGGCCGCTGGGCGGGAACCGAGCAGTTCCACAGAACGTTTAAATCCCATCGCGCCGCCCCGCGCGGGCGGGCGAAACCCGACTCTTGAAACCGACGCGGCCGCACAGGCCTAGGGAGATAGACATGTTAGGATGGGCGCTTACGTTTCTCGTCATCGCTCTCATCGCCGCGCTCTTGGGCTTCGGCGGAATCGCCGTCGCGGCGGCCGGGATTGCGAAGATTCTCTTCGTGGTGTTCCTGGTGCTGTTCGTGATCACCACCATCGCCTACCTGATCCAGGGCCGCAGGCCTCCCATTGCGTAGGGCGAACTTCGAAACACGAAGGGCCGCTGAAAAGGCAGCGGCCCTTTTGCATGGGCTGTATCGGCTATCGGTTTAGTCGCGCCGCGTCAGGCGCGACACCAGGAAGGTGGCGACAGCGGTCAGCAGGATGGGGCCGATATTCGCGGTGATCGATTGCATGATCTGCTGCTGCAGTTCGCTTGGCGCGTCCGCGGCCTGGTCGAGCTTCTTGCCGATGCGCTTCATCTCCTTGCGTCGCCAGTGAACGAGATAGACCACCCCGGCCGCGAGCAGGAACAGCAGGCCGACGATCGCCGTCGCCGCCGCCGCGCCCAGTTCCGGCGCCAGCGCCAGCCACAACGCCGCGGCCAGCACCAGCAGGGCCATCATCACGCACCAGGCGCCGAACAGCAGGGCGGCCAGCGACCAGCCGGCATCTTTGATGCCCCGCTTCAGCGACAGACCGCCGGCGGCGATGCCGCCGCCCAACAGCATCTGCAGGATCTGGCTAAGCAGCATGGGTTTGCGGTGCGTCCGTCCGACGCATCATCGCCGCAGGATGTTGGCCGCCACCGTGCCGGCGATGAAAGCCAGCACCATGCTGGTGATCGGCAGATCGCGCACCTGCGTGCGCAGCGCGTCCGCGCCCTGGTCACGCAAGTCGCCGCACAATTGCTCCGCGCGTCCCGCGGTCGCGGCGCCGACGTGCCTGACCAGGCTGCCCAACTGGTTCCTCAGTGCCTCGATGTCGTCGCGGATGGCGTCGACATCCTTGCTGTTGCGGGCATGAGAAGCGCGCGCCATGGTTGTCTCCCTGCAAGAGTGGTGGGCAATGTATTCGTACGGAACCCGACTATTGGAGCTTGGTTCCCGGCGGGCGAGAGCTCTTGGGAAAAGAGCGCTCCGGTCGCCGGCCAGACCGGATCGACCGGAGTGAGATGCGGGTGCGAAATCTCGCCCCGATGCTTGTCCTAAGACCGCTTAGCGCTTGCGGAGCAGAAGACCAGCCAGCAGTCCGATGCCCACGCCGATCGCCAGCGCCGTCAGCGGGCGCTCTGACACGCGGTTGCGGAAGGAATCCACCGCCTCCGCGGCCTCGGCCTGGACGCGATCGGCGCCTTCGCGGACACTTTCGCGAACCGCATCGGCGGCCTTCGCCGCCTTTTCTTTCATGAGATCTGCCGCCGCCGCGCCGTTGTCGCGGAGGTCGGGCCGAGAAGTCGAATAATTTGCCATGGCATGTACTCCGGTGCGTTGATGTTCGGATGAGAAGATAAGAAGCAGGGAGGCCCGATCACGGACCCCCCATCGCTGCCGACGCGCGCCGCTTTATCGGCGCCATCATGGGCGATCAGTGCTTCTTGGCCTCTTGACCCGGCTTGTTCTCCGGGAGGCCCTGGCCATGGCTTTGGCCAGGCTTCTGGCCCGGCTTCACAACCTTGCCGTCGCCGTCCGTGTCGACGCCAACGAGACTGTCATCGCGCGGATTGGCGGATTGCTGCTGCGCATAGCGCTCACGATCCTGCGGATTACGCGTTTGCTGCTCGCGGTTCTGCTCCGGCTTTTCCTGCGCGAAGCGGCCCTGCTCCGGCTTTTGCCCCTTCTGCTGCTCGTTCTGCGGGTTCTGCGGGTTGTTCGCCATGACGTGTTCCTTTCAGTTACGGGCGGCTGCTTCGTGCCGCACTTAGTGAACGCATCGACGAAGTGAAAGTTGCTTGGCCGGACGGAGTGTCGCGGGGCCACGTAGCGAAATGCGCCGGCTCCGGCTCCCTCTTAAGCAGTCGGGCCGGAGCTCTGCGCGAAAGTCCCGCGGGTCAGATGTATCCGCCCGAAATACTGATAATCACGATGATCAGCAGCACAATCAGCACGCCGCTCGGCGCGTAGCCCCAGGACCGGCTGTAGGGCCAAGCCGGCAGGGCTCCGACCAGCATCAGGATAAGAATGATGAGCAGAATGGTCATCAACATAGGAATGCCTCCGAAGATCGTTGCGAAAGGAAGTAAACGGTCTCCATCCCTCTCGGGGCGAAACAGAAGTTCGCGACAGTCTCCGAACCAAACCCAAATATTCGGAGCGAGTTCCTTGACAAAGCCTGCTAGAAGCCGCGCGAAGACTTGCATCGAACATTGACCGGCTCCCGAGTTCCTCTCAGGATGCCGCCTTATCCATGCGTACCGGGGTGCTTCCCGCCCCAGATCAAGGTGCCGAATTATTGGACAATCTGAGCAACCGACCGAGCACAGCGCCGGTTCCCGAAATCGCACAGGCGGCGCGGACCCTGCTGGTCCAGGACAATCGCCGCCGCCAGATGGCCGTGCTGCTGGGAGCCTTCGCCCTGCTCGTCGCTGTCGTCGTGGCGGCCGGATATCTGGTGTACGAGAACCGCAGGGCCGGCGACAACGTGCTGCGGTCCCAGCAGATGATCGCCGGCCTGGGGCAGCTCTTGTCCCTGGCGCAGGACGCGGAGACGGGCCAGCGCGGCTATCTGCTCGCCGGCGATCCCATCTACCTGGCGCCCTACTACAACGCGACGGAAAAGATCGGGCCGGCGCTGGATAAGATCGAAGCACTGACCTTCGACAATCCGCGGCAGCAGGCGGAGATGCCGCGGCTCCGGGCGATCGTGAAGAACAGGCTCGACGAGCTGGCGCAAACGATCGCCCTGATCGACGGCGGGGATCGCGCCGGCGCGCTCGCCATGGTGGCAAGCGATTCCGGCAAGATGGCCATGGATGAGATTCGCAGCCTCGTCGCCAAGATGACCGACGACGCCAACCGTCAGCTCAACAGTCGCCTCGCCTCCTGGACCAGGAACGGCGATTGGCTGTTCGGCGTCCTGCTCGGTGCGGTCATGCTGGTCATCATGGTGACGGCGCTGACGACGATCAGCACCCGCGCCTATATCGCCGCCCTCGAGGCCGTGCAGGGCCAGTTGCGCAACGCCAATGAAGGGCTGGAGCAGCGCGTGCGCGAACGCACGTCGGAAATCCAGGAAGCGAACGACGAGATCCAAAGATTCGCCTATGTCGTCAGCCACGATTTGCGCTCGCCGCTGGTCAACATTATGGGTTTTACCAACGAGCTCGACATGATCCGCGCCGAATATACGACCCTGCTGAATCCGGGCGCGGACGCACAGGCAACGTCCCGCCGGGATGCCGGTCAAATCGATGCCGATTTTGCCGAATCGCTGGGCTTCATCCAGCAGGCAACGGCCAAGATGGACCGGCTGATCAACGCGGTTCTGAAGCTGGCCCGTTCCGGACAGCGGCAATTCCAGTACGAGAAACTGGATATGACGACCATTGTCCAGGAGATCGCCACGACGCTGAAGCATCAGGCGTCCGCCGGCAACGCCGAGATCGTCATCGAGCCACTGCCGGCGCTGATGGGCGATCGCCTGTCGATCGACCAGATCTTCGCCAACCTGCTGGACAACGCCCTCAAATACCTCGATCCCGCGCGGCCCGGCCGCATCGTGGTGCGGGGCCAGGCGACACAGAATTTCGTCCGCTTCGATGTCGAGGATAACGGTCGCGGCATTGATCCCGCCGATCATCAGCGTATCTTTGATCTGTTCCGCCGCGCCGGGCCGCAGGATCAGCCGGGCGAAGGAATCGGCCTCGCCCATATCCGCGCGCTGATCAGGCGCCTGGGCGGCAGGATCGGCTGCCAGTCCGAACCCGGCAAGGGCACAACCTTTTCCGTATGGCTGCCCAATGGCGATTTCAGGCTCGGTGATTCAAGATAAAGGCAATTCGAGACAATGGGCGAAAATGGAGGCAGTCGCGTGATGAACGGGCCCGTCAAGATCATCATGATCGAGGATGACCTTGGTCATGCCAAGCTGATCGAGCGCAACATTCGCCGCGCCGGCATCAACAACGAGATCATTCGGTTCGAGACCGGCCGCGCGGCCCTGGACTTCATCCTGGACGATGGCGCCTTGACGCCCGGGCAGGAAAAATCGTTCCTGATACTGCTCGATCTCAACCTCCCGGACATGAGCGGTGTCGATATCCTCGCCAAGCTGAAGGCCAGCGACAAGGCGCATCGCGTTCCGGTGGTGGTGCTGACGACCACCGACGACAAGGTGGAGATCACGCGCTGCTATGATCTGGGGTGCAGCGTCTACATCACCAAGCCGCTGGAATACGAGGCCTTCGCCAATTCGGTGCGCCAGCTTGGCCTGACCTTCTCCATCATGCAGATTCCGACAGTTTAGCGAGACCACAGTGCCGAATCGCATTCCCGGTATCCTCTACATCGACGACGACGAAGGCCTGTGCCGCCTGGTGCAGAACGAGATGCGGCGTCACGGCGTCGAGATCACCGTCGCCGGCAGCGGCCGCGAAGGCCTGGAGAAGGCGTCGACCGGCTCCTTCGATGTGATCGGCCTCGACCATTTCATGCCGGGGGAGAACGGCCTGGAGGTGCTGGCCGCGCTGAAGCAATTGCCGAACGATCCGATGGTGATCTATGTCACCGGCAGCGACGATATCAACGTGGCCGTCGCCGCTCTGAAAGCGGGCGCCGGCGACTTCGTCATCAAGGACGTCCAGGGGCATTTCCTGACCCTGCTGCGCAAGTCGATCGTGACCGCGATCAACCAGATCCAGTTGAAGCGGGCGAAGCAGTTCGCCGAATCGGAGATTCGCGCGGCAAATGTCCGGCTGGAGCGCCTTGCCGCCAAACAGGCCATTCTGCTGCGCGAAATGAACCATCGCATCGGCAACAGCCTGCAGCTCATCACCTCGATGATCCGCCTGCAGGCCTCTTCGACCCAGGACAACGACGCGCGCGACGTCTTGCGGCAGGCGGCGGAACGGGTGATCGCGGTGGCGCAGGTGCACCAACGGCTCTATACGTCAGACGACGTGCGCTATGTCGAGATGCGGCCCTATCTCACGCAACTGTTTGCTGAACTGCAGATTGCCGCGGCCGAACGCGGCTGCGAGCTGACCCTGGAGGTGGAAGATCGTCGGCTGACGACCGACCAGGCGATCTCCGTCGGCATCATGGTCAGCGAGCTGGTGACCAATGCGCTGAAATACGCCTATCCGGACGCCGGCGGACCGATCCGCGTGCGTCTTGCAACCATCGGCGACGGCAGATGCGAATTGGTGGTGGAGGATAACGGCATCGGATCGAACAACGGCGACGACATCAAGGGCACCGGCGTTGGCGGGCGCATTGTCGATGCCATGGCCAAGAGCCTGGGCGCGACACGCGCCATGGATCCCGGCCACGCAGGCACGCGATCCATCATCCGATTCGCCCCAAGCGAAGCACAGGACGAGGCCGAGGAGGCGGAGGCCCAGGCGTAAGAGCCGCCTCAGAGGTCCACGATCAGGCCCTGCGGCGGCTCACGAACACCAGGGCGATGCCCGCGGCAATCGCGGCAAAGGCCGCGATATCCGGAATATGGATCGCATGCTCCTCTTGCGCGGTGGCGACGAGAGGCCCCACCTCCAGCACTTTCTCTTCGGTCGTGTACGAGAACCGTCCGATCACCAGCCCGGCAATCCCGGCGACGATCAACAGCAGACCCACGATGGACAAGGGCTTCACAGCCGCCTCCTCCCAACAATCTATCGATGCGGAATGCGCGGATGTCGCGCGAGAAAAACGCCGAGGTCCGGCGGCGCCTTACCCTTTGGCGCGTCGGCCGATCACGCGCTCGGCGTCGACACCGGTCTCGAGCGATTCCGTCAACTCGTCCTTGTCCGCGTCCGTCATCTGGCCGCGCGCGAGCTGCAGCTTGTTGCCTTCCAGCAGCTCTTTCAATTCCGCGCGGGCGCGAGAGACGCGGCTTTTCACCGTGCCGACCCGGCAGTCGCAGACATTGGCCGCCTCCTCGTAGCTGAGGCCGCCGGCGCCGACCAGGGTCAGCACTTCCCGATGCACGTCGGTCAGTTGGAAGAAGGCGCGCCGGAAATCGTTGAACGCCAGCGCCGATTCCTGCGACGGCTCGATCGAAGGCTCCAGGCCCGGCATGTCGTCGATCGACGAGAAGCGGGACGATTGCCGCCGCCGGCCGTTGTAGTAGAGGTTGCGCAGGATGGTGAATATCCAGGCCTTGAAATTGGTGCCCGGCGTGAACTGGTTCATCGCGCCCAGCGCACGCACCACCGCGTCATGGGTAAGGTCGTCGGCCTCTTCGCGATTCCGCGTCAGCGACCGTGCAAAGGCGCGCACATGAGGGACCGCCTCGAGGAGTGTCGCCTCGAACTCGGCCCGATCATTTTCCTCCTTCGCGACATCCATCGGCACTCCCGTCCTCCTACTGTCGATTCCTGTAGGAATTGATCTTTTGGTTTGGGATATCGGCGCCCGCCTCAGGTCGCCTTTCGCGCCTTCAACTGGCTGACAAGGCGCGCCAGATCATCCGGCAGCGGCTCGTTGACCACGTCGACGTAGAGCTTGTTGATCTCCTCGTCGAACCAACGATCGACACCCCGGGGCTGCTTCGGCGGACGATCGCCTCCGGCGGCTACTTTGTTTTGAGTGCCCACATTCTGATCTTTCGGTTTCGAACTCACGATGGCCCGCCGTCAAAGCTGTCAATGTCGCCCGGCAGGGTGCCGCAATCGGCCGCGCCGTGCTCCCGCCGCGCGCAAGAATAGCTGGGAAAATCCCCGGTCCGGCTGCACAATTGGCAGGCCCTCTGATGCAAACATTAACGTGTCGATTTTTGCGACCGAGAGGGAACCCGGCCCGAGAGAGGGGGTTCCCTCCCAGAACCAAAAAATCTTTCCGATCCTTTTCAACGCAAAGGGTGGCAACGTGGCTGACAATTCGGACGAAATCATCAGCAATATCAGATACTTGCGCCGCTATGCCCGGGCCCTTGTCGGGTCCCAGCAAGTCGGCGACCAGT